>NZ_JBWLUZ010000100.1:0-1054 GCF_057784325.1 Mesorhizobium sp. CNPSo 4689 | reverse complement strand
TAGAGCGGAATGAATTGAGGCTGAATCGGCTGGGATTCCCTAAGGCTTGGAAATCTGATTCAACGTGCTGGCTGGACAAGGAGGCCGGCACGGATGGGCAAGCCTTACTCGATGGATCTTCGCACCCGGGTTGTCGCGTCTGTTGAGCAGGAAGGGCTGTCGCGGCGGCAGGCGGCAGTGCGCTTTGGAGTTGGGATCAGTTCCGTCATCCGGTGGGTAAGTCGCTTGCGCGAGACGAGCAGTCTTGCGCCAGGCAAGATGGGCGGGCACAGGCCGAAGAAGATTGCCGGAGAGCATCGGGAGTGGCTGTTGGTGCGCTGCCGGGCTGCGGATTTCACGTTGCGCGGACTGGTGGCCGAACTGGCCGAGCGCGGCCTGAAGGTCGATTACCGCTCGGTGTGGGAGTTCGTCCACGCCGAGAAGCTCAGTCACAAAAAAAGACGCTGATCGCGGCTGAGCAGGATCGCCCGGATGTGGCGCGCCGACGGGCACAGTGGACCAAGTATCAGGACCGTATCGACCCTTCCCGCCTGGTGTTCATTGACGAGACATGGACCAAAACTAACATGGCTCCGCTCAGAGGATGGGCGCCGCGCGGCGAGAGGATCAAAGCCAAGGTGCCGCACGGTCACTGGAAGACCATGACCTTCCTGGCGGCGTTGCGTCACGACCGCGTCGATGCTCCATGGCTCATCGACGGACCGATCAATGGCGAGCGTTTCCAGCTCTATGTCGACAAGGTTCTCGTCCCAACCCTCAAGCCCGACGACATCGTCATCATGGACAATCTCGGCTCGCATAAGGGCAAGGCCGTCCGCCGTGCCATCCGCTCGGCCGGCGCCAGGCTGTTCCTCTTGCCCAAATACTCGCCCGACCTGAACCCCATCGAGAAGCTCTTCGCCAAGCTCAAGCACTGGCTGCGCAAGGCTGCCAAGCGAACAGTCGAAACCGTCTGTGGCGCTATCGGCCAAATCCTTGGCACCGTCACTTCAAACGAATGCCAAAATTACTTCACTGAAGCCGGATATGCCCAACCTAAGTTCATCCCGCTCTA
>NZ_JBWLUZ010000099.1:0-1097 GCF_057784325.1 Mesorhizobium sp. CNPSo 4689 | reverse complement strand
GCACGCTGATGGCCGGCTCCGGCGACAGTTTCGACATCGTTGTCGTCGGAGCCGGGCCGGTCGGTCTTTCGTTCGCCGCATCGCTTGCCCAGAGCGAACTCAAGGTGGCAGTCGTTGAACAGCAGGCCTTGGAAAGGCTGGCGAATCCGGCTTTCGACGGTCGCGAGATCGCGCTGACCAACGCCTCGATCAGAATCCTTCGCGAGCTCGGCGCCTGGGATGCCATCCCCGTTTCGGACAAATCACCGCTTCAAGGCGCGCGCGTGCTCAACGGATCGAGCCCTTTCGCCCTGTGCTTCGATCCTCCCAGAGGATCTGGGGAACCACTCGGAGTTCTGGTCCCAAATTGTCGGATCCGCGATGCCCTGTTCAAGATCATCCGCTCGCACGATCATGCCCAGCTGCTTTGCGGCCACTCGGTCGTCGATGCAACAAACAGCCACAAACGAGCAGTCATAACGCTCTCCGATGGCAGGCGGCTGACCGCTCGGCTTCTCGTTGCAGCGAATTCGCGTCTGTCCGCCACGCGCGACCTGTTGGGCATCGGTGCCAGCATAAATCGGCTTGGCAACTCGATGCTGATTTGCCGGGTGAGGCACGAACGCGTCCATCACCAGATCGCAGTCGAATGGTTCGATCATCATCAGACGATAGCGATGTTGCCGCTCACGGAAGGCGTGTCGTCGCTGCTACTCACTTTGCCTTTAAACGAGGCCGATAGACTGCTTGCTTTCGACGACGATTTGTTCCTGATGGAGTTGACGAAGCGGTGCCGAGGGCGCCTCGGAAAAATGACCTTGGCAAGCACCCGCCATAGCTATCCGCTGGTCACGACATGGGCGCACAAGTTCTGGGCTCCCAGTGCCGCACTCATCGGCGACGCAGCCATTGGCATGCACCCGGTGACCGCGCATGGCTTCAACATCGGCCTCAGCGGTCAGAAGCAACTCGCCCATAAAATCATGACAGCTTGTCGCGACCGTCGCGAGATTGCCGATGCCGACATGCTTCACGGATACGACAGCTGGCTGCGTCTGTCGGCGGCACCGCTCTATCATGCTACGAATATCCTCGTCGGACTCTACTCAGGCGAGCAT
>NZ_JBWLUZ010000098.1:0-1113 GCF_057784325.1 Mesorhizobium sp. CNPSo 4689 | reverse complement strand
CGCTCGGGGACTAGACAGCTCAAGAGGCGACTTCGGCCGAACGTGTGCGCATCGCGCAGCCCGACCCACGGCACGACGGGCCGCAGCGGTCGCAATCGACCTGAAGGTCCGCAATTAAAGATCTGAGGTTCGAAGCTGCCAGTCCGCTAGCGGCCCAAAATGAGTGTCGCTTCCATAATTCGTTTTCCTTTCGGCCAATGTGGCCGAAGGAGAAACAACTATGGGAATTTCACGGTATGATCCTCCGGATCAGGAGCGACGGGCTTGGAATGCCGGCAAGAAAGTTGGTGCGAAGCGACCTCTGAAGCAACGGCAAATATGGGCTATACGATTCCTCCTCGATCGCGAACGGCGCTTGCGCGATCGAGCGCTTTTCGATCTCGCAATCGACAGCAAGCTACGCGGATGCGACCTGGTGAAAATCAAGATCGGCAGCCTGGTCGTCGGTCCAGAAATCCGAACGTGTGCAATTGTAATTCAGCAAAAGACACGACGACCTGTCCAGTTTGAGTTGATGCCTGACGCGAGATCGAGCTTGCTAGCGTGGCTCGAGCGGCGTGGCGGAACAGTCGACGATTTTGCCTTCCCAAGCAGGGTCGATTGTTCTGCTCACATGAGCACACGACAGTACGCCCGGTTAGTCGATGAATGGGTTACAGCGATCGGTCTTCGCCCAGAGGACTATGGCACTCATTCGCTACGTCGCACGAAGGCCTCGATCATCTACAAGGCGACGGGGAACCTGCGAGCGGTGCAGCTCTTGCTCGGCCATACCAAGATCGAGAATACGGTTCGCTATCTTGGCGTGGACGTCGAAGATGCGCTTGCCCTCGCCGAAGGGACTGAGATCTGATCAGAATCATAGTGGCCTCTCGGCGTGCCCCGGGGGGCCGTCACGCGCCGCGTTTCGGACATTCGAGAGGCGCCATGGCATTTGTCAAACCTGCCGTTCTCTAAAGTCGTCGCAAAGGCCGGACACGTCACGACGGCGGCGTAGTCGAGGCACCCGGCATGTACCTGTTTGGGCAAGCAGTTCCAGACACGGCGCCGGTTACGATGAGCGACCTCAGCGATCATCTCGCGCTCCTTCTTCCACGGCGGACCATGCCCGAT
>NZ_JBWLUZ010000097.1:0-1123 GCF_057784325.1 Mesorhizobium sp. CNPSo 4689 | reverse complement strand
GAGGTGGAAAGCGCCATCATTGACGGCGAGATCATCGTCACCAACGAGGCGGGGATCTCCGACTTCGCAGCACTTCGGAAAGCGATCACCCGGCGCCAGCATGATCTGTACTTCGTCGCCTTCGATCTGCTGCACCTTAATGGCCACGATCTGTGCGACATGGTTCTAGAAGACCGTCGCGAGATCCTAGCCGAAATGATCCCGGAAGGCGGGCGCATTCAATACAGCCGGGCGTTGCCGGGCGATGCCAAGGCGATTTTCCATCTCGTCGACCAGGCCGGCCTCGAAGGCGTCGTCTCGAAGCGGAAGGAGAGCAAGTATCGATCCGGCCCATCCACAAACTGGCTAAAGGCGAAATGCTACAGCATTGACGAATACGAACTGCTCGGCGTCGAGCGAGAGGCCGGCAAGCCAGCTTTCGCTCTGATGGCCGAGCGGGGCACAGGCCGCTATGTCGGATCTGCGTTCATCACCCTGAACCGGGAAATGCGGGAACGGCTCTGGGAGCGCGTCCGGGACCATGTAGGGCCACCGCCGAAGGGCATAAGGCGGCCGGCGACACAATGGGTCAAGCCGGGTCTGATAGGCCGTGTGAAGCACCTACGCGGCGAGGAGGATCTGCGGCATGCGTCGCTGCAGGATTTTCGGGAGGAAGGAACCTAATGCCACTCGCCAGCTTATGGCGAGATGAGCACCCGCGGCGTCAACTTCCTGCACAAGTGGATTGCCAACAACGTCCCCGAGACCGTGGGCGCGGAGGTGATTTCAGTCGCCGAGTTGACGCAACAGCTATTCGCCGATGCCAAGGCGGTAGGAATTAGCAGCGTCGAGATCGAGGAAGATACCGGCAGCGTCTACGAGGTGATCCTGGACGTCATAGTTCATCACGGCTTCACGGATTGAGGTAGTGAGAGAGGGCTGACAAAATGGATGCCCTCAGGCGAACATATCGTCTGCAGATCATGGTCAATGCCGAGGAACTCGCTGTCCTGGATGCTTGGCGATTTGAGAAAAGACTTCCTAACCGTGCTGAGGCAGTGCGGGCGTTGCTTCAACGCGGTCTCATGGCCAAGGGCTATGAGACAGATCGGGGCGCACGTTCGGTCGAATTCGGCGTTCTTCA
>NZ_JBWLUZ010000096.1:0-1169 GCF_057784325.1 Mesorhizobium sp. CNPSo 4689 | reverse complement strand
AAGGAAATCGAGCTTTCCGACAAGTTCGAGAACATGGGCGCGCAAATGGTGCGCGAAGTGGCCTCGAAGACCAACGACCTTGCCGGTGACGGCACCACCACCGCCACGGTGCTGGCCGCTTCGATCCTGCGCGAAGGCGCCAAGCTGGTCGCCGCCGGCATGAACCCGATGGACCTCAAGCGCGGCATCGACCAGGCCGTTGCCGCCGTGGTCAAGGAAGTCAAGGCACGGTCCAAGAAGGTCAAGTCCTCGGCTGAGATCGCGCAGGTCGGCACCATCGCCGCCAATGGCGACGCCACCGTCGGCGCGATGATCGCCAAGGCGATGGACAAGGTCGGCAATGACGGCGTCATCACCGTCGAGGAAGCCAAGACCGCCGAGACCGAACTCGACGTCGTCGAGGGCATGCAGTTCGACCGCGGCTATCTCTCGCCCTATTTCGTCACCAACGCCGACAAGATGCGCGCCGAACTGGAGGACCCTTATGTCCTCATCCACGAAAAGAAACTCGGCAATCTGCAGGCGCTGCTGCCGATCCTCGAAGCCGTCGTGCAAAGTGGCAGGCCGCTGCTGATCATCTCCGAGGACGTCGAGGGCGAAGCGCTGGCAACGCTGGTCGTCAACAAGCTGCGCGGCGGCCTCAAGGTCGCGGCCGTCAAGGCGCCGGGCTTCGGCGATCGCCGCAAGGCGATGCTGGAAGACATCGCCGTGCTAACCGCCGGCCAGATGATTTCGGAGGATCTCGGCATCAAGCTCGAAAACGTCACCATCGAAATGCTCGGCCGCGCCAAGCGCGTGCTGATCGAGAAGGACACCACCACGATCATCGACGGCGCCGGCACCAAGGCGACCATCCAGGCGCGCATCGCCCAGATCAGGGGCCAGATCGAGGAAACCACCTCCGACTATGACAAGGAAAAGCTGCAGGAGCGGCTGGCGAAGCTCGCCGGCGGCGTTGCCGTTATCCGCGTCGGCGGCGCCACCGAATCGGAAGTGAAGGAAAAGAAGGACCACATCGACGACGCGCTGAACGCCACGCGCGCGGCTGTCGAGGAAGGCATCGTTCCGGGCGGCGGCGTGGCGCTGCTGCGGGCGAGGTCGGCGCTCAAGGGCCTGACCGGCGCCAATGCCGATGTGACGGCCGGCATCTCGATCGTGCTCAGGGCGCT
>NZ_JBWLUZ010000095.1:0-1275 GCF_057784325.1 Mesorhizobium sp. CNPSo 4689 | reverse complement strand
GCCCTGATGGGGTCGGCGAACAAGGTCCCAATCTGCTTTGCAGGCTATGATGCCTCCGACATCGCATGGGTTATCCCTGTTCCCGGCCTGACCGGTCTCGCCATCACATCGCGTCGCTCTTACAACCTCATAGAGCCGATTGATCGGCTCGATCTGATTTCTGCTTCAGTGTCTCGTCTTCTGCGCAACTTACGCTGCAAGGTTCGGAGCATGACGCGCTTGATAGGTTTCGCCGCGCGTCATGATAGCCCACACCACGCGGGCCATCTTGTTTGCCATGGCTACGCTCGCCACGCGCGCCGGCTTCCTGGCGAGCAACGCGAGGAGGCGCGGATCCGCAGCCTCGGGCTTACGCCTTGCCCGTCGGATCAGAGAGGTCGCGCCGATCACAAGGAGCTTTCTCAGGTACCGATCGCCCATCTTGGTGATGTGCCCGAGACGGTCCTTTCCGCCGCTCGAGTTTTGCGAAGGTGTCAGCCCGAGCCAGGCGGCAAACTCTCGACCCGAGCGGAACTGACCCGGATCAGCAACCGAGGCCGCCAACGCAGTGGCACCGATCGGGCCAATGCCAGGTATGGTCGATAGACGCCGTGCCATTTCATTCGTTCTTTGCTGGGCAAGGATCGACCGGTCGATGGTCTGGAGCCGGGCATGGGTGTCGAGCACCTGCTCGCACAGGAGACACAGAATCTGCAGTGCCATGGCCGGTACGTCCAATGTGGATTTCTTCGCGGCTATCTGGCGCGCCAGCTTAAGCGCCCGCTCCAAACCTTCGGGAATATCGATGCCGAACTCGGCCAACAGGCCGCGGATCATATTCACCAGTTGCGTACGCTGCTTGACCAGAAGATTACGGGTGCGGTGAAGCGATAGGGCCGCTTGCTGCTCGGCTGACTTCATCACGACGAAACGCATGGTCGGGCGTGTCACCGCTTCGCAAATCGCTTCCGCGTCCACCGCATCATTCTTTCCGCGCTTCACATAGGGCTTCACGTAGGACGGTGGCATCAGGCGGACTTCATGGCCGAGCTCCGTCAACTCTCGAGCCCAATGATGCGATGTGCCGCACGCCTCCATGCCGATCAGGCAGGGCGGCAACTTGGTGAAGAACGGCAGAACTTGCGATCGGCGCAGTGCCTTGCGAACAACAACGTCTCCAGACGCGTCGACGGCGTGAACTTGAAAAATGCGCTTGGCCAGATCAAGGCCCACGGTGGTAATCTGCATGGCGGATGGCTCCTTAGCTCGGGTTGCCTGACAGCAAACCCACTGTGG
>NZ_JBWLUZ010000094.1:0-1557 GCF_057784325.1 Mesorhizobium sp. CNPSo 4689 | reverse complement strand
CGGCGAGCCTAACCTGATCAGAGTATGCGATCAGGACCGGGATCAACCGGCAAGCTGGCGGTGCAATATGGATGCCAGGATTTGCTTCCCGGAATGGGACACAGGAGCTGTGCTCGGCGTGACCTTGCACATAGTGATAAACCGAGAATGCGCTCAGTCTGCCAAGCCTGGGCTATGGTAGTGAACTACAGCGTCGAGGATCGTTTCATAGACGCTACCCGTGCCCGTCTCCTCCACGATTCTGCCCCTCAATTCCCTGCTTTTGAGCATCAGCAAACAGTTTATCGGTTGCCTTGTCCGCGGACATGACGTCGGCGCCGGCGACGTTGGGCACATTGTCGGAAAGTGGTCAATAACCGTTAAGTTCGGATCGATCGTCAGGTTCCCACGAAAACGCGAGATCTGAGCCCTGGTTCATCCGATTTGAGAGGCAGAGGAGCCAGCCCTTTGGTTTTACTAAATTAGAAAAGACGTTATAATGGGTTATGCCGACAAAATCCCCTCTCATGTCGGCTAGGCCCGGCGGCCGAAACACCGCACCCAACGCCCTCGACCGCCGGACCGCTGGCCTAGCGGTCAACTGCTCGCTGCGGACGTGCCGCGCCAATCTTTTGCAACACAGAAAGCGTGAGACTCTTTCAAACGCTCGTTGCCGTTGAAGACCGAGCGACAATAGGACTGTACGCTTCCGACAATGGATAGCGAGTCATTACGGTACCGGCCTGCGGTGTCCCAGGTGACCCGGTTAATGATCTCCTTCGCAACTCTCGATAAATTAAAACCGAGAACCCGCGCCTTCTCCCTGTACGGAAGAAGCGCGCGGGCTGCCGGCACCACCCCCACCAAACAGGATTATTTGCCGAGCGGCCGTTGCCAGCAATAAAGTTTGACATAGTGGGCGCTATTTATTCACTCCTCCCGGAAATCCTGCAGCGACGCATGGCGTAGGTCTTCCTCGCCCCGTAGGTGCTTGACACGGCCGATCAGCCCAGGCCTGACCCATTTGCGTTGCCGGCCGCCTCATGCCCTTCGGCGGTGGCCCTGCGTGTTCCCGAACGCGCTCCCAGAGCCGTTCCCGCATTTCCCGGTTTAGGGTGATGAAAGCCGAGCCGACATAGCGGCCTGTGTCTCGCTCGGCCATCAGAGCGAATGCCGGCTTGCCGGCCTAGCGCTCGACGCCGAGCAGCTCGTATTCATCGATGCCGCCTTTAGCCAGTTTGTGGATGGGCCGGATCGATACTTGCTCTCCTTCCGCTTCGAGACGACGCCTTCGAGGCCGGCCTGCTCGACGAGATGGAAAATCGCCTTGGCATCGCCCGGCAACGCCTGACTAAATTGGATGTGACCGCCATCCGGAATCATCTCGGCCAGTATCTCACGCCGGTCTTCTAGAACCATGTCGCGGAGGTCGTGGCCATTAAGGTGCAGCAGATCGAAGGCGACGAAGTACAGATCATGCTGGCGCCGGGTGATCGCTTTCCGAAGTGCTGCGAAGTCGGAGATCCCCGCCTCGTTGGTGACGATGATCTCGCCGTCAATGATGGCGCTTTCCACCTC
>NZ_JBWLUZ010000093.1:0-1585 GCF_057784325.1 Mesorhizobium sp. CNPSo 4689 | reverse complement strand
CCATGGAGCGCGGACACCGCTGCGTTTCCTCAGAAGTCCATGCCGCCACCCGGCATTGCCGGAACTGCGGGTTCCTTCTTCGGCTTCTCGGCAACCATCGCTTCCGTCGTTACCAGCAGGCCGGCAACCGATGCCGCATCCTGGAGCGCGGTCCGCACCACCTTCACCGGATCGATGACGCCCTCGTTGTAGAGGTCGCCGAACGCATTGGTCTGTGCGTTCCAGCCCCAGCCGAAATCCGGTTTCTCACGTAGCTTGCCGACGATGATCGAACCTTCCGCGCCGGCGTTCTCGGCGATCTGTCGCACGGGCGCCTCGAGCGCGCGGCGCACGATCTCGATACCGTGCTTCTGGTCCTCATTTTCGGCCTGCACACTGTCCAGTGCCTTGGCCGCACGCAGAAGCGCCACGCCGCCACCTGGCAACACGCCTTCCTCGACCGCAGCGCGCGTCGCATGCATGGCATCGTCGACGCGGTCCTTGCGTTCCTTGACCTCGATCTCGGTCGAGCCGCCGACGCGGATGACGGCGACGCCGCCAGCGAGCTTGGCCAGCCGCTCCTGCAGCTTTTCCTTGTCGTAGTCGGAGGTAGTCTCCTGGATCTGCGCCTTGATCTGGCTGATGCGGCCCTGGATCTCGCTCTTCGAGCCGGCGCCGTCCACGATGGTGGTGTTCTCCTTCTCGATCACCACCTTCTTGGCGCGGCCGAGCATGTTGAGCGTGACGTTTTCGAGCTTGATACCGAGATCTTCCGAGATCGCGGTGCCGCCGGTGAGGATGGCAATATCCTCTAGCATCGCCTTGCGGCGATCGCCAAAGCCGGGTGCCTTGACGGCCGCGACCTTGAGGCCTCCGCGCAGCTTGTTGACGACCAGCGTCGCCAACGCCTCACCCTCGACATCCTCGGCGATGATCAGCAGCGGTTTGGACGACTGCACCACAGCCTCCAGCACCGGCAGTAGTGCCTGCAGGTTGGACAACTTCTTCTCGTGGATCAGCACGTAAGGCTCTTCGAGCTCCACGCGCATCTTGTCCTGGTTGGTGATGAAATACGGGCTGAGATAGCCGCGGTCGAACTGCATGCCTTCGACAACTTCCAGTTCGGTTTCCGCGGTTTTCGCTTCCTCGACCGTAATCACGCCCTCATTGCCGACCTTCTGCATCGCCTCGGCGAGGAAGCGGCCGATTTCGACATCGCCATTGGCCGAGATGGTGCCGACCTGGGCGATCTCGTCATTTTTGGTCACCTTACGGGCGTTGGTCTTCAACTCCTGGACAATCGCCTCGACGGCCTTGTCGATGCCGCGCTTCAGGTCCATCGGGTTCATCCCCGAGGCGACGGCCTTCGCCCCTTCCTTGACGATCGCCTGGGCGAGCACCGTTGCGGTCGTGGTGCCGTCACCGGCGATATCGCTGGTTTTCGAGGCAACCTCGCGCACCATCTGCGCTCCCATGTTCTCGAACTTGTCCTCGAGCTCGATTTCCTTGGCGACGGTGACGCCGTCCTTGGTGATGCGCGGCGCACCAAACGACTTGTCGATGACGACGTTACGGCCCTTGGGGCCGAGGGTGACCTTCACCGCAT
>NZ_JBWLUZ010000092.1:0-1605 GCF_057784325.1 Mesorhizobium sp. CNPSo 4689 | reverse complement strand
AAGCAAATCCTGGCATCCATATTGCACCGCCAGCTTGCCGGTTGATCCCGGTCCTGATCGCATACTCTGATCAGGTTAGGCTCGCCGGGCTCGAGGTGGTTGGGGTCTTCGCCCGGCGAGTTTCCATCGCAATACGCCTTGCTCGCATCATCGATGCAGGAATATAATCCTCTAGTTGCGGCGACCCTTCAACGGAGATCGCCATGCCCCAAAAAACCCTCGCCGACACTTTGGCCGCTCGCGAAACCGTCTATGTCAATTGCGGGCACCCGATGTGCTCAACAAAGCTCGATATCGCGGCGCTGATCGACAGGCTTGGTCCCGATCACGGCTCTATGCATCAGGATCTGGTCGGGCGCTTTGGCTGCTCGAAATGCAAGGCAGAGGGCCGCCACCGCAGCCCGGTGTTTTTCACATGCGTTCCTGACTATGACGGCCAGCAGCGGGCGCGCAACCGCGAGCGGAAGCCAAGCCGAACTAGATCAAAAGTGTAAAGACCCGCCACCTTGCGGCAGCGGGCGGGTTGGAACATTTTGACGTTCAGCAACCAGAGGGGGTAATTTGATGAACAAGCAACCGTGGAAGACTTCGGTCGAGATCGAGGAACTTGGAAACAAGCTTTATGTTCGGGTCATCGAAGACGGCGTGGTAAGCGTCAAGGGCTTCCGTTCTCGGGCAGATGCCAAAGCCTTCGCCCAAGAGAACAGGCGCGGCTCGGACTTGATACGCGTCTCTGGACGTAAAGCCCCGGCCACCGCAGTAGCACCATTCAACCCGCCAGATACCGCACACAGATCAAGACTGCGGAGAAACCGATCACATAAAACCACATCCAGCCTATACCGCCGGCCAAAGTATCTTTGATACCCTGCCTGCCGTCGAGCAGCGCAGCGCAAACCACCACACCTGCGGCAAAGGCAAAACGGACCACGCCACAAACATAAGCAAGGAAGTCGGTATCCACCGGATCACCGTTCTGATACCTGCCTAGCTTAGGCGTTTTCCGCTGGGGCCGCCAACTGAGGTGGCCCTTGCCTCTCTTAACGGATGTCTGGAGAAGCACCGTTCGTCGCGCATGCGCCAAGGAGATCCGCCGCCAAGGTGCGGATCGAGGAGATCACGCCGAAGGTGAAGAGGCGCTAGCGGAACAGCAGGAAGACGCCCAGGCCGGCCATCAGCAGGCAAGCGGCCATGCCCATCATGTCGCGCTGCCTGTCTGTAGCGCCAGATCGCCCCGGCGAGCCTGCCAGGCCGAACGCACGATCGATCAGAGGTCGAGTGCCCCAGCCAATCTCGAAATCCACGAAGGGGTAACCAACCAGTTCGTCGAGGGTCACCTCGCCTCGTCCGGCGAGCGGATGGTTCGGAGGTGTGGCGCCTCCATGTCCTCGCAGGCGGCGATCCTGGTGACAATGTCGTCGGGTGGGTTCATTCCAACGACCCCGCCCGTACACCAAAAGCAGATGAGGTGGATGGCTCCCGCTCCCGGCATCACAGTGCCACAGTGGGTTTGCTGTCAGGCAACCCGAGCTAAGGAGCCATCCGCCATGCAGATTACCACCGTGGGCCTTGATCTGGCCAAGCGCATTTTTCAAGTTCACGCCG
>NZ_JBWLUZ010000091.1:0-1742 GCF_057784325.1 Mesorhizobium sp. CNPSo 4689 | reverse complement strand
CGGATTCGCCAGCCTTTCCAAGGCCTGCTGTTCAACGACTGCCACCTTGAGTTCGCTCTGGGCAAGCGATGCGGCGAACGAAAGACCGACCGGCCCGGCTCCGACGACAACGATGTCGAAACTGTCGCCGGAGCCGGCCATCAGCGTGCAGGCCCCAGCGTCACGAATACGCTCGAGACGCTGGGGCCGAACAAGGTGGCGAAAAGCAATATGGAAAGCCGGCCGCCGGCACCACGAGATGGTCGGCCGACAACGGGGTTGCCGACTATATAAGAGCTATAGCCCGGCACAGCAGGCAGCACGCATGGCGAGAGGAACAAGATTGCACCGGCCGCCAGCGCTGTCAAAATGCCGATATTGGAGATTTCAAACACCGTCTCAACCCTTCGGCTTTGATCGCGCATCAGCGATGGAGCGCTGCAGCGTGGCAACATCGACCACCCCAGGGATCACTTCGTCGCCGACCACCAACGCCGGGGTGCCGATGATGTACAGATCGCCGGCGAGCGCACGATTGCGCGCAATGTCGGCTGCGATGGCCGGGTCTTCCATGTCCCGCTTGAGCTGCTCAACATCGAGGCCCACATGTGCTGCGATGGTCAAGGTCGACCTTTCTTTGATCCGGCGGGGGAAGCCCAGGAGGGCACGATTGAACGCCTCGTATTTTCCCTGTTTGTGGGATGCGAGCGCCGCCACCGCGGCGAATTCGGAAGCCGGTCCCAGGATCGGAAACTCTTTGAACACAAGCTTCAGATTGGGATCGTCCTTGATGGCTTGCTGGATATTGAGGGCTGCCTTCCGACAAGGCAGGCAGTTGTAGTCAAAGAAGGTGACCAGAGCGACGTCGCCTTCCGGATTGCCAGCGGTTGGCGCAGCGGGGTCATTGAGCAGCGCGTCGCGCCGCTCCGCGATGCGCATCTTCAATTTCGCCGCGAGCTGGCGTCGGTCTTCGAGCTGCAGGTAGTCTATGACAGCAGGATGATGTAGCGCCCCCAGCGCGAAAAAAAGCAGGGCGAGGGCTAAAAGAGCGATCGTGACAACAAGGCCGGGAGTTGGCTTGGACATGGGACGGTCTCCAATTAACAGTGAACAGCAGGGCAGCAACGGTGCCTTTTACGTAGACCTGGTCATCGCTTTTGATTGCTTGCCCGGCACTTCCCGGAATAGGGGAAATTGCTGGGCTCTCTCGGTGCCGATGCCAGTTGGCAATTACTCTAGGACCGCTTCACGCCCTCCCCCAACGGCTGGGCGACGCTCGCGTGAGCTGGCCGGCCGCGACCGCCCTTCGCCGGGCCGGACGTCGCCGAGGGTCTGCTCGCGAGGGCCTCTGCCGATCGGACTTCATCAGGTTTGCCCCCAGCGGGCGACGACGAGAGACGCCACCGCGTTGCCGACGAAATTGGTCAACGCCCGGCATTCTGACATGAAGCGGTCGACGCCAAGGATCAGCGCCAAGCCGGCCACGGGAACGCTGGGCACTACGGCGAGCGTAGCGGCCAGCGTGATGAAACCCGCGCCTGTCACGACGACAGATCGGTGTTCGTCGCCTGGGCGACGAAGAGGGCCGCCAGCGTCACATAGAAAATGCCAACCAGCTTGAAGACAGGCGCGATGAGCGCCTGAAGGAAGGAAACGACAGGCTTGCCCGTCTCTCCGACCATCGCCAGCGCGATGCCGAACAGAACCGAGAAGAACAGCACCTGCAGGATGTCGCCTTGCGCGAAGGCACCGACAATCGTTGA
>NZ_JBWLUZ010000010.1:0-188840 GCF_057784325.1 Mesorhizobium sp. CNPSo 4689 | reverse complement strand
CGCTCGGGGACTAGACAGCTCAAGAGGCGACTTCGGCCGAACGTGTGCGCATCGCGCAGCCCGACCCACGGCACGACGGGCCGCAGCGGTCGCAATCGACCTGAAGGTCCGCAATTAAAGATCTGAGGTTCGAAGCTGCCAGTCCGCTAACGGCCCACTGCGGTCACTCGAGAACTGGCAGCGGATGACCGCTTCTGGCGCAAAGTGGAAGTTTCGTAGACCGGCCCCGAGACCTCGGTTGTTGCTCTCAATCGAGCGTCAACGCCGCCACCGCGCCCTCATTCATCAGCGGCACGTAGATGGTCGACTTGCCGTCGGTGCCGATGTCGGCGCTGCCCGGCTTGAAGGTCGCGATCACCTCCGGCGCACCGCCCTCATGATAGCGGTAGAGCGTGCCGGTCATGTAGGCGGTGGCATAGATGCTGTCGCCGATGGCGATGACGCCGTCGAGATCGGCGAATTTTTGCGCGCCAGGCAGTGGCGAAACCGCCTTGCTGGCAAGATCGACCGCGAGCAGGCCGCCGGGCTCGGCGGTGCTGAAATCGGGGTTGATGCCCTTGCCCCAGGAGGCGACGATCAGCCTGTTGCCGTCGGCGAAGATGCCGTTGGGCGAGGCAAGTACCGCGTCCTTGACGAACAGCTCCGGTCTGTCGCCGTCGATGCGGTAGATCGTGTCGGCCAGCATGTCGGTGACATAGACCTTGCCCGAGGCGTCGGCGGTCACGTCGTTGAGGAAGACGGCTTGCGGTACGTCGATGCTTGAAACCAGCTTGCCGCTGGCGAGGTCGACGACGCGGACCTTGGTGATGTCGGCGACGTAAAGCTTGCCGCCGGAGATTGCCATGCCCTTGGGTGCGTCCATGCCGTCAGTCCAATGTTGGGTGACGATCTTGCCGTCCAGCGACAGAACCGACAGATAGCCGTTGCCATCTGCGTTGCCGGGATTGCCGACGATGTTGGAGACGATGATGCGCTGGTTGGCGACGTCGAAGAGGGCGGATTCCGGCTGCTCGAAGCCGGAGGCGCGCCAGATCTCGCCGGCCTGGGCAGGCACCGCCGCAATGCCGACGATGGCGAGAAAGGTCGAAATGATGAGGGTCTTCATGGCTGATCTCCTGTGGTGACGGCGAAGAGCTAGGTTTTTCGATACTTTTCCGGAAGGCCTTTTGGCGCTAGTATCGAAGATTGATACGAAATCGCGCGAAAGAGGTGCATTCCATGAACGGTCCGATCTTCGAGGCGCTGAAGCGGACGCTAAAGGCGAAAGGCCTCACCTATCGCATGCTGGCCGAGCGCATGGGCGTTTCCGAGCCGACGGTGAAGCGCATCTTCCATGAGCGCAACTGCAAGCTCGACCGCCTGGTGGAGATCTGCACTGCTGCCGAGGTCGAGCTGGAGAACGTGTTGGGCGCGATGAACCGGGGGCCGGGGCCGGCCAACCACGTGGCGCCGGAGATCGAGCGCAAGCTGGCGAGCCGGCCGGCGCTGCTGTTCGTCTTCATCATGCTGTCGGAGAAATTCACGCCCGAAGGCATCATGCGCTCGCAAAACCTGAGCGAAGCTTCGATGTTCCTCTATCTGCGCGACCTCGAGGAGCTCGGACTGGTCGCGCTCGGCCGCGGCCTTTCGGCGAGGCTGCTGGTCGAGACGCCGATCCAGTGGAATTTCGAAGGCCCGCTCAGGCCACTGTTCGAGGCGACCAACAAGAATTTCATCGGCTGGGCGATCAACCATCTGCAGCGTGAGGCGACATTCGTCAGCTTCTCCCGGCGGATGCGACCGGAGACGGCCGAGATGGTCAGACGCGAGGCGGAGGAACTGGCGGAGCGCGCAAAGCTGCTGGCTCATCACGACCAGCACACGACGCCCGAAGACGCGCTCATCGGCTACAAATGGACCTTTGCGTTCGGCGCGACGCCCTTTCCGGCGATCATGCCGGTTGGCCCGCACGCGCGAGATGCTGCTGCGAAAGCAAAAGATCCGGCCTCCGGGGCACGGCGACCGATGCCTGCGTAGCTATTCGGCGACCTTGATCTCCTGGTCGGAGGTTTTGTCGCCCCAGGTCACCGCCCGGTAGTCGAAGCCATATTCCAGTGTCGGCTTGACGATGCGGAAGAAGGGCGACAGGTCGAAGTCGCGCGGCGTGTAGAGTGAGTGGTGGCGGATGTGCAGGATTTCCCGACGCATATAGCTCGACTGCGCCGAAGCGCGGCCGGGCGCGCGTGTGACCTCGGGCAGGATCGGATAGCGTATCTGGCCATAAGCCTCGGCAATCAGCGTCGAGCAGATCGCCCGCGTCGGGTCGCCGGAGCCGAAGGCCAGCATGCGGCGGCGCCAGCGAACCGGCACCGGCGGCGTCGGCAGGAAAAAGCGCAGCATGTCGAAAATGTTCTTGAGATCGTATTTCAACCCGAGCTTGCCGATCATGAAAGCGACGACCTTGTCGCGGTCTTCCGGCGCCAGGCCGCTCGCCCGGCAGATGCGGGTGTTGTAGGTGCGGTAGCGCGACAGCGGCACGGCGACGCAACCCTCGCCGAGGGTGACCTCGATCAGGCGCCGCCGCTCCGACCCGTCCTCGGGTTCCGCCAGGGCGTCGCCGACATAGAAGGCCGCGTGCGACCAGGTCGACTGCGTCAAATACTTGATGACCGCCGAAATCTTTTGGTTGCCCTCGATGAGCAGGATGTCGCCGGGCTGGAGCGTGCGCCGCAGCGTTTCGGCGTCGGACGGCGTGTACGGCTCGTAGCCGGAGGATTCATCCTGCAGCCGGCCGGCAAGCCAGCGGCCAAGGCGATCGAGAAGCGTTTCGGCGGGCGCGGTCATCGTAGATGGCGATTAGCACAGACCGGCGGTGTGGACCATGATCAGCTGGCGACGGGCAAGCCAGCATCTTCCTGAGCCGCGCCGGCCAGGTCTTCGCGCACCTTGCGGGCGAGCTTTTTTGTCGACCGCTTGGGGCTGTCGCCGAACAATTCGGCCGCGTCGACGAGGCAGGTCTTTCTCAGGCTCTTTTCCGAGCGCTTCAGCAGCTTGGCGAGAAGCTTTGTGTCCTCCGGCGAACCGAGTGGCTCACCATCGGCATCGAGAAGCGCGCGCATGACGAACACGTCGTGCAGGTCGCCCAGCTGCTCGCCCAGTTCGTCGACCGCCTTGCGCCTGGCCTTGATCGGCGTCGGCCACAGCCGGCCGAGCAGCGACAGATGCATGCTGTGGGTCTTGGCCGCCTTGCGCAAATCGTGGAAATCATCGGCCGCGCCGCGGGAGCCTGCCCTGTCCAGCGCCTTGCGAGCCCGGCGCAAGGTGGCGCGGGCGCCGTCGGCGAGGATATCGGCGGCCTGTTCCGGCTGGTCGGGCAGGACCAGCCTTTCCACGCGTTCGAGGCCCTCTCGGCAAGCCGCCGCTGCAGCGCCGATTGCGGCGTCGAGGCCGGCACCGCCATGCAGCTCATGCTGGCGCAGCACCAACCTGTCACGGACGGGATCGAGGCCACCACCGGCGCTCTGCTCGGGAAAGCTCGTTGCAAGCCGATCGATGGTCTCGATCAGCGCCGTCGCCTCGCGCGGGCCGGCGAGCAGGGCCGACACCTGCTTGTAGCATTGGTTTTCGGTCTGGTAGAACGGTTCGTCCCCGGAACGAACCAAGCGAAGCAAGGCACGCACGCTCTTCAGCCGTTTGCGGCACTTGTGCAGCCCCTGTTCCGGCTTCTCGCGTGCCGTATCAAGATGGCCAAGCGCCTTGCCGATTTCCTCGGCCAGGATGCGCCTGACCTCGCCGGTCAGCGGCAGGCGCGGGTCTATGCGAAAGCTCATGCGGCGATCTCCGGAATCCCCCCAAGGGCGAGCGACGCGTTGTAGAACTTGTGCTCGCCGGTGACTTCCCGGCCGAGCCAATCTGGCAGCATTTCGTCCGGCACGTCTTCCGGCGTCTCGAGTTCAGCGACCACAAGCCCCGCCAGCATTCCGCCGAATACATCGACTTCATAGAGATAGCCGCGGTGCCTAACATGGTGGCGTGTCTTCTCGATGACACGTCCGATGGCGAATGCCCGCATCTCCTCGGCCTCGGCCAGCGGGATCGGATATTCGAACTCGTCGCGCTCGCGCGCCTTGCTGCCGAATTTGAGCGTCAGTTCGGCAGAGGTGCCGTCGCTGATGCGCACGCGCACCGTGCGGCCGGGCGCCGCGGCAAGGTAAAATTGTCGAATCCTGATATCCGCCTCGGCCAGATCACGCCAAGCGGTGCTGGAGACCAGGAACTTGCGTTCGACTTCCTTGCCCATGGCCGGGCACTAAAGCGCGGGTGCCCCGAGATGGCAAGTCGAAGCCGAGAATCAATTTGACTTTAATCAATCGATTGATTAAATACGATTGATGAGCAAGAAACCGAGCGCCAAACCTTTGCTTCGCGAAGCTTCGCCTGCCGACCAGACACGCGCTGCACTGGTGCATGCGGCACTCAAGCTGTTCGGGCGGCAAGGCTTCGACGGCACTTCGACACGCGAGATCGCGGCCGAGGCGAAAGCCAATATCGGCTCCATCGCCTACCACTTCGGCGGCAAGGAAGGGCTGCGCGCCGCCGCCGCCGATTATATCGTCGACACCATCCAGGTGATAGCCGGGCAGGCTACCGGCGCGGCCCAGGCGGCCTCACCGGCCACTCCCGAGGCGGCGCGGGCGCAGCTCTTCACCGCGCTGGAGCGGATGGTGGGCTTCATAGTGGCAAGCCCGCAGGCTGGCGAGATCGTACAATTCGTACTTAGGGAATTGTCACATCCGACAGCGGCGCTCGACCGCATCTATGCCGGCGTGTTCGAGCCGACGCATCGCCGGCTCTGCCAGGTGTGGGAGCAGGCGACCGGTGAGGCGGCCGAAAGCGAGGCTACCCGGCTCACCGTGTTCACGCTGATCGGCCAGGTCATCTATTTCCGCATCGGCCGCGAGGCGGTCATGCGCAGGATGGGCTGGAACGAGATCGGCGAGGCCGAGGCCGCCAAGGTGGTGGCAGTGACGGCGGACAATCTCGACGCGATCCTCGCCGCCCATAGTCCGGCCGCCCGCAAGGAGGGCAAATCATGAGTTTTCTCTGTTCGCTGCCGCTTGCCGCCCAGCTGTTTGGCGCCTGCGCGCCGGCCGCACCTTTAGCCGTCGGCTATGTCGAGGGCGACTATGTGCTGCTGGCGCCGATCGAGGTGGCGCAAGTCGCGACGGTCGCGGTCAAGCGCGGTGACCGTGTCGCGGAGGGTACGCCGGTGGTGACGCTGGAAAGCGCAGACGCAAAGATCGCCGTGGCGCAGGCGGAAGCGGCACTCGCCCAGGCGCAGGCGCAACTTGCGGACTTGCAGGTCGGCAAGCGTCCGGAAGAAATCGCGGTGCTCAAGGCGCAAGTCGACATGGCCAAGGCTCAGGCCACCGACGCCAGGCGCAGATACGACCGCGCCAGCGACCTGTTCAAGCGCGGCACCGGCACGCAGGCCGACTACGACACGGCTTCCGCCACGCTGGAGACCGCGAATGCGCAGGTCGGCCAGGCGGAGGCCAATCTCGCCGTCGGCGGCCTGCCGGCGCGCGCCGAGACGATCAAGGCCGCCGACAACCAGGTCAAGCAGGCGCAGTCGGCGCTGGAGCAAGCGCAATGGCGGCTGTCCAAGCGCGTGCTGGCAGCACCCTCGCCCGGCCGCGTCAACGACGTGATCCGCAATCCGGGCGACACCGCCGGGCCGACCGCGCCGGTGATTTCGATGCTGCCGGACGGCGCGGTAAAGCTCAGCGTCTACATTCCGGAAAGCGCGTTCTCATCGATCAAGGTCGGCACGCTGCTCGGCGTCCATTGCGACGGCTGCGGGCCGGATGTGAAAGCGCGCGTCAGCTATGTCTCGCCCGAGCCGGAGTTCACGCCGCCGGTTATCTATTCGCTCGAGAACCGGCAGAAGCTGGTCTATCTGGTCGAGGCGCGGCCGGAGGGCGATGCCGGCCCGCTGCAGCCTGGGCAGATCGTCGACGTCGATCTGGCGGATGGCGCAAAATGAACGTCATCGACGTCCATGGCCTGGTCAAGCGCTTCGGCGACAAGACCGTCGTCGACCATGTGACGATGACGGTGGCCGAGGGCGAGATCGTCGGCTTCCTCGGGCCGAACGGCTCAGGCAAGACGACGACCATCCGCATCATGTGCGGGCTGCTGACGCCGGACGAAGGCGAGGGCACCGTGCTCGGCTTCGACATCCGCACCGATAGCCTCAGCATCAAACGCGAAGTCGGCTACATGACGCAGAAATTCTCGTTCTACGAGGATCTGACGATCGGCGAGAACCTCGAATTCGTGGCCCGGCTCTACCGGCTGAAGCCGGTGGAGGACCATGTGGCGCGGACGCTGGAAGACCTCGGCCTGACCACGCGCCGCAACCAGTTGGCCGGCACGCTGTCGGGCGGCTGGAAGCAGCGGCTGGCGCTTGCGGCCTGCATCATGCACAAGCCGAAGCTGCTTTTGCTCGACGAGCCGACCGCGGGCGTAGACCCAAAGGCGCGGCGAGAATTCTGGGACGAGATCCACCGGCTGGCGAGCGGCGGGCTGACCGTACTGGTCTCAACCCATTACATGGACGAGGCCGAGCGCTGCCACCGCATCAGCTACATCTCCTACGGCAAGATGCTGGCCACCGGCACGGTGGACGAGGTGGTGAAGAACGCCGGGCTGACCACCTTCGTCCTGCAGGGGCCGCGTCTCGACCAGGTGGCCGAAGCGCTGCAGGGCCGGCCCGGCGTCGACCAGGTGGCGCCGTTCGGTCCCACGCTGCATGTCGTCGGCTCCGACAAAAAGGCGCTGCAGGCCGCGCTCGCCGATGTCGAGAAGCAACACAAGGGCGTGTCAGTGGCGCCGGGCGAGACCAGCCTCGAGGACGTCTTCATCCAGTTCATGTCCGGCTCGAAGGACAATATGGCATGAACAGCCTCTTTTCCTTCGCCCGGCTCGGCGCGCTGCTGATCAAGGAGTTCATCCAGATGCGGCGCGACCGCATCACCTTCGCCATGATGCTGGGCGTGCCGCTGATGCAGCTGGTGCTGTTCGGCTATGCCATCAACAACGATCCGAAGAGCCTGCCGGCCGCACTGGTGGCGACAAGCAGCGACCCCTATACGCGGGCCATGGTCTCGGCGCTGCAGACCACCGGCTACTACCGCTTCGACCATGTCGCGCAAAGTGCCGCGGAAGCCGAGTTCCTGATGTCGCGCGGCGACGTCGCCTTCGTCGTCACCATCCCCGCCGATTTCGCCCGCCGGGTGGAGCGCGGCGACAGTCCGCAGATCCTGATCGAGGCCGACGCCACCGACCCGGCGGTGGCCAGCGGCGCCATCTCGACGCTCGGCACCGTCGCCAACCAGGCGCTGCTTCGGGCGCGCGGCATGCAGGAGGCCGCCGCCGACAGCGCCAAGGACCAGCTCGAAGTGGTGGTGCACCGGCGCTACAACCCCGAAGGCATTTCGCAATACAACATCGTGCCCGGCCTGCTCGGCGTCATCCTGCAGATGACGATGGTGATGATGACCTCGATCGCGCTGACGCGCGAGACTGAGCGCGGCACGATGGAGAACCTTCTGGCGATGCCCTCCAGCCCGCTGGAGATCATGATGGGCAAGGTGTTGCCCTATCTGGTGGTCGGCGCGGTGCAGGTGGTGGTGGTGCTGGCGGCGGCAAAACTTCTGTTCGCCATCCCCTTCACCGGCTCGATGTCGCTGCTCTTGACCGCCGTGCTGATCTTCGTGCTGGCGCTGGTGCTGCTCGGCTACACCATTTCGACCATCGCGCGCACGCAGATGCAGGCGCTGCAGCTGACTTTCTTCTTCTTCCTGCCGTCGATCATGCTGTCCGGCTTCATGTTCCCCTATCGTGGCATGCCTAACTGGGCGCAGCTTTTCGGCGAGATCCTGCCGCTGACGCACTTTCTGCGCATCATCCGCGCGGTGATACTGAAGGGCGCCGAACTGCCGGCCGTGGCGACCGAAATCGGCTGGCTGGTGGTGTTCGTGGCTTTGTTTGCCGGCGTGGCGCTGGTGCGGTTCAGGCGGACGTTGGACTGATCAAGCCGCCGCCATGATTTCCGCATAGGTGCCGAAATCGACATTGCCGCCGGAGAGCACCACGGCGACGCATTTGCCTGCCAGCTCAATCTCGCCAGATGACAGCGCCGCCAGCGCGACGCTGCCGCCGGGCTCGACGACCAGCTTGAGATGGGCCATGGCGTCGCGCATCGCCTGTCGCGTTGCCTGGTCGGAGACGGCAATGACGCCGGCGAGGTTTTTGCGGTTGATCTCGAAGGTGATCGCGCCCGGCTCGGCGACGAGAAGCGCATCGCAGATCGATTGATGACCGGGCTCATTCATCACCCTGGCGCCCTTGGCCAGTGACCGGCGGGTGTCGTCGAAATGCTCGGGCTCGACCCCCCAGACCGAGGTGACCGGCGAAGCGTCCTTGACCGCGATCGAAATGCCGCTGGAGAGGCCGCCGCCGCCGCAGGGGATAACGACCGCGTCGAGGCTCGCGCCAAGCGCCTTTGCCTGGCGTACAAGTTCGAGGCCTATCGTGCCCTGGCCGGCGATGATCCTGGGATCGTCGTAAGGCGGCACAAGAACCATGCCCTGTTCGACGTAAGGGCGAACGACGGTCATGCGGTCCTCGCGGACGCGATCGAAATGCACTACCTCGGCGCCCATCTTGCGGACATTGGCGATCTTCATCGCCGGCGCGTCGGCCGGCATGGCGATGATCGCCTTGACGCCGAACATCGCGGCGGAAGCGGCGACGCCTTGCGCATGGTTGCCTGAGGAGAAGGCGACGACGCCGCGGCTGCGTTCCTCCTCGGTGAGCGACGACAGCTTGTTGTAGGCGCCGCGGAACTTGAATGAGCCGGTGCGCTGCAGCGTCTCCAGCTTGAACAGGATGCGGCCGCCGAAACGCTTGTTGAGTTCTTGCGATTCGATCAATGGCGTTTCGACGATCAGGCCGGAGAGTTTTGCTGCGGCGCTGCGGATGTCGGCGATGCCGGGAAGGGTGGGTGTGTTCATGGCAAACCTTGCAGAAAAGTGATCTCACTATCGTGCACGGGAAGCCATGCCGGGCGCCAACGAAAAAATGTGACCGTTACAAAGTTTGGAGAGTCCTGACACGCGGGCAGCGCTGCCCCTCATCTGGCTGCCGCCATTTTCTCCCCGTAAACGAGGAGAAGGACGCTGTCGCCGGTGGTTTCGCCCATCACCAGCCTTGCTGCGAACCAACCGTTCATCCCAAAAGCGTCTTCCGCCGTTTGGCTCCGCCGACCTTGCGCCAGGCGTTGAAGCGGTGGGTGGCGGCGGCGAAGGAGATCTTCATCTGCTGGGCGACCGAGTAGCGCGACTTGCCGTCATCGAATATGCGGTAGCAGCATTCGACGCCTTCCTCTGTCAGCTTGCCGTCGGGGGTCTTGTTGTGCGGGTTGGCGGGGTCGAATTTTTCGACCTGCTGCTCGACCAGGCCTTTGAGGCGCTGCAGGTCGGCCTCGATGCTGGCGATGAGATCGAGGACGGGCTTTGGGTCAAATGGGTGCGCGTGCGGCTTTTCAGTCATCCGCGATTCCTTTGTTTCGCTTAGGCTCGGCTATATAGGTGAACATTCGCCAATAATGAAGGCCTCGTGGCAACTGCTCGGTTCAACATTTTTTGAACCCCAGGGTGATCGCGATTGACCAGCAACGGACGAGACCATAGTTTAGAACTATTCTAAACTATGGTGACTTCCTCATGCTTTCCCGTGTTTTCGGCTTCGGCCGCCGTTCCTTCGATTCGCTGTCCGATCAGGAGATCCTGGCGCTGGCTATTTCGTCCGAGGAGGATGACGGGCGCATCTACCGCGCCTATGCCGACGGGCTGGCGGAAAGCTTTCCGCAATCGGCCAAGGTGTTCGAGGCGATGGCGGAAGAGGAGGACGGCCACCGCGACTCGCTGATCGAGCTTTATAGAATACGCTTCGGCGAGCGCATCCCCTTGATCCGGCGCGATCATGTGAAGGGCTATTACGAGCGGAAGCCCGACTGGCTGGTCAGGCCGCTCGGCATCGACGCCGTGCGCCGGCAGGCCGAGGCGATGGAGCGGCAGGCCTATCTGTTCTATGTCGAGGCGGCCAAGCGCACCACCGACGCCTCGACCCGAAAGCTGCTCGACGATCTGGCGGCGGCCGAACAGGGCCATGAGAGCTCGGCACACCAGCTTGAACAGGAACATGTGCCGGGCAAGGTCAAGATCGAAGAGGCGAGCGCCGAACAGCGCCAGTTCATCCTGACCTATGTGCAGCCGGGACTGGCCGGGCTGATGGACGGGTCGGTGTCGACGCTGGCGCCGATCTTCGCCGCGGCGTTTGCCACGCACGACACGTTCCAGACTTTCCTGGTCGGGCTTGCCGCCTCGATCGGCGCCGGCATCTCGATGGGTTTTACCGAGGTCGCCTCCGACGACGGCAAACTGTCGGGCCGCGGCTCGCCGGTGAAGCGCGGGCTGACCGTCGGCATCATGACGACGCTGGGCGGCCTGGGCCATGCGCTGCCCTATCTCATCCCGCTCTTCTGGACGGCGACCGCGGTGGCGGCCGTGGTGGTGTTCTTCGAATTGTGGACGATCGCCTTCGTGCAGAACCGCTATATGCAAACGCCATTCTGGCGCGCCGCCTTCCAGGTGGTGTTGGGCGGCGCGCTGGTGTTCGCGGCGGGCGTGCTGATCGGGAATGCTTAGCGATCCCTTCAGCCATTCACCACCCTGCTATCCGCAGGCGCCTCGGCCCGTTCGGTCAGTCCATAATCGCGCACGACATGGGCGATGCGCAAACGGTAGCCGGCAAAGATTCCGCCACGTCCGGCCTTCTGCGCCTGCCTGTGCTCTTCGGTGTTGCGCCAGGCCTTTACCGCGTCCTCGTCGCGCCAGAACGACAGTGACAGGACGCGGTTCGGGTCGATCAGGCTCTGGAAGCGCTCGATCGAGATGAAGCCGTCGATGCCGTCGAGCAGCGGGCGCAGTTCGGCCGCGATGCCGAGATAGGCGTCGCGCCGGCCCGCCGCCGGCTCGACCTCGAAGATGACGGCGATCACGGCAGCACCAATTTGGCGTGCGGCCCGGAGGCGAGCTTCAGGAACATGCGATCCTCCTTCAGGATGAATTTTTCCCGCTTCGCGAGTTCGTAGTTTGCCTTACCGGCCGGATCGGCGGCAAGCCTGGCGCGATAGGCTTCGTAGGCCGCGAGGCTGTCGATGTTGTAGGCGGCATAGGCGGTGGTGGCCGAGCCTTCATGCGGCGCGAAATAGCCGATCAGGTCGGCGCCGCAGCGCGGGATGACCTGCCCCCAGTTGCGCGCATATTCCTCGAATGCCGCCTTGCCGAACGGGTCGATCTCGTAGCGGATGAAACAGGTGATGGTCATTTTTGTCTCCTCGTCAGCTTGGGTCTGTTACGGCGACGCTTCGAGCACGGTCGAAACATTGCGCGCTTGCCTGTGCTAGGCAATTCGATGTCAGGAGCTTTGTGGCGGTCATCGCCATCTCCTTGATCTGATCGCAGGATAGTGGTTTTCTCGCGAGTATGCTTCGATGGAGATGAAACTATGCGTGAAGGACCCGACATAGCCCGCATTGCCAGCCTGGTCGGCGATCCGGCGCGGGCAAACATGCTCTCTGCGCTGATGGGCGGAACGGCTCTGACCGCATCCGAGCTGGCGCTGGAGGCCGGCGTGTCGCTGCCGACTGCCTCGTCGCATCTGTCGAAACTGATGGAAGGCGGCTTGCTGACTTTGGCCAGCCAGGGACGGCACCGCTATTACGGCCTCGCCGGGCCGCAGGTGGCCGGCATGATCGAGGCGATCACCGGCGTCGCGGAAGCCGTCGGTCCCAAGCGGGTGCGGCCAGGCCCGCGCGACGCGGCCATGCGCGTGGCGCGCGTCTGCTACGACCATCTCGCCGGCGAACAGGCGGTGGCGATGCTCGACCGCCTCGTCGACAGAAATGTTCTGGTTCGCGACGACAAGGACATCCGGCTCGGGCCTTCGGCCGCCTCGCATTTCGCGGCGCTCGGCATCGATGTCGAAGCCAAGGCGCGCCGGCCGGTCTGCCGCGCCTGCCTCGACTGGAGCGTGCGGCGCTCGCACCTTGCCGGTACGCTGGGGGCAGCGATCCTCGACAAGATCCTCGCCGATAAATGGGCGCGGCGCGAAAGGGACAGCCGCGCGGTGGTGTTTTCGCCGACTGGCAAGCAGGCGTTCGAGAAGGTGTTTTTGGCTTGATGGGCTAGCTGCGCTTGAGTGGCTTACCCAGCTTGAAGAAATCCTTCCACGGATCGGCTTCCGCCAGCCGCTTCAGCGTCGCCTTGTCGCCAATCGCAAAAGCGTTCGGGGCCAGCCCTTTCTCGATCTCCTTCCAGGTCACCGGCATCGACACCGTCGCGCCCTTCTTGGCCCGCGACGAATAGGGCGCGACCGTCGTCGAGCCGCGGCCGTTGCGCAGATAGTCGACGAAGATTTTCCCCGTGCGCGCCTTCTTCGACAGCGTCGCGGTGTAGCGGTCGGGAGCGGCCTGTTCCAGCGCACGGGCGAAATCATGGGCGAAGGTCTTTGCCTCGTCCCAGTCGGCTGACGGCTTCAGCGGCACCAGCACATGATAGCCCTTGCCGCCCGAAGTCTTGACGAAGTTCGGTAAGGACAATTCGTCCAAGCGGGCGCGGATGTCGAGGGCGGCCTCGCGCACCACCTTGACGTCGACGCCTTCATCCGGATCGAGATCGAAGATGATCTGGTCCGGCTTTTCCAGCTCGTCAACCGTGCAGCCCCAGATATGGGTCTCGACCACGCCGTACTGGACCAGCGCGGCAAGGCCGTCGAAATCCCGGATGAACAATATCTCCTCGCCGTCCGTCGGATCCTTCATCCTCAAAATCTTGTCGTGCATTCCGGCCGAAGCGTGCTTCTGGAAGAAGCGCTGGCCACCAATGCCGTCCGGCGCCCGCACCAGGCTGAGCGGCCGGTTGACGACGAACTGTTCCATGCGCGGCCAGACCAGCGCGTAGTGATCGAGCAGACCCTGCTTGGAAATCTTCTCGTCGGGCCACAGAAGCTTGTCCGGGTGCGAAAGCTTCACCGAGGTCTTCGCGGTTCCGGCCGAAGCGCCCCTCGGTGTCGCCTTGGCGTCATCCGCCTTCGAGTTGCTCCCGGCCTTGCCGGTGGCTTGCTTCGGCTTTTCCTGCACGACTTCCTCCGCCGGCTTATCCTCGCGCAATCCCTGGAACGAGGCGTGGCGGATTATACGGTCGGATGTCCAACTGCGGAACTCCACTTCGCCGACGAGTTCGGGCTCGACCCAGACCAGTCCCTTGCCTTTCGGCACGGCGGCGGAGAAAGGCGAGGTTTTTGCCTTGAGGCCGTCGAGCCGCTTCTTCAGATCCGCGGCCACCTTGCCGGAGAAACCGGTGCCGACGCGGCCGGCATAATGCAGCTTGCCGCCTTCGTGATAACCAACCAGCAGCGAGCGCAGGCCACGTCCGGTCTTGTCGGATGGCAGATAGCCGCCGATGACGAATTCCTGGCGCAGCGTGCATTTCGATTTCACCCAGGTCAGACCGCGGCCGCTGCGGTAAGGCGCATCGGCGCGTTTCGAAACGACGCCTTCCAGGCCCATCCGGCAGACATGCTGCAGCATGACCTTGCCCGGTTCGGCGAAATGGTCACTGAAGCGCAGCGCCGACTGCTCGGACTGATCGCCGAGCAGTTCAGCCAGGGCCTGCTTGCGTTCGACCAGCGGCTCGCTGCGCAGATCCTGGCCGTTGAGCCGCATCAGGTCGAAGGCATAGTAGACGAAGCGATCCGCCCGGCGGGCCGACAGGTCCGCCTGGAGCAGGGCGAAAGACGAGACGCCGCTGTCGGCGAGCACGACGACCTCGCCATCGATGATGGCATCCCGGCACTTCAGGCTGGCAAGCGCGGCGGTGACTGGGCCGTCGAATTTCCCCGTCCAGTCGAGACCGGCGCGGGTCAGCAGCCTGACCTCGCTGCCGGCAAGCTGGGCCTGCATGCGATAGCCGTCGAACTTCACCTCATGCAGCCACTCTTCGCCGGAAGGCGCATCCTTCTGCAAGGTGGCGAGACTTGGTTCGATGAAGCCGAGGCGCTTGGCGTGACCGATTTTCGCCTTGCCGGCGGCCGGTCTGTTGGAATGCCAGACCTCGGCCTTCTTTCCTTTAGCCGTCTTGCCCGCGCCCACTTCCTCGATCGTCAGGCCCGACTTCACCGATTTCGGCTCGTCTTCCAGAATGTCCTCGCCGGGGCGCGCGGCAGAATCGTCGGACTTGATCAGCAGCCAGTTGTCGCGCTTTTCGCCGGAGCGGGGCTTGAGCCTGACGAGATGCCAGCGGCCATGCAATTTATGGCCCTTCAGCTCGAAGCCGATATGGCCCTTCTTCATCGCCTTGGCCGGATCCATCTCGGGCACCCATGTGCCTTCGTCCCAGACGATGACGGAGCCGCCGCCATACTCGCCCTTGGGAATGGTGCCTTCGAACGGCGCATAGTCGATCGGATGGTCCTCGACATGCACGGCCAGCCGTTTCTCGTGCGGATCGAGGCTCGGACCACGCGTCACCGCCCAGCTCCACAGCACGCCGTCATGTTCGAGGCGCAGGTCGTAATGCAGCCGGGTCGCCGCATGTTGGTGGATGACGAAGATGCCGCCGGCTTTTTTCCCGGCCCGCGAGACCTTGCCTGCCGGTTCGGTGGTTTTCCTGAAATCGCGCTTGGCTTGGTATTGTTCGAGGCCGGCCATGGGTCGGCCTCCTATGCCGATTTACGCCTGCCGTCGGCGGCCTTCGGCCTGGCAGTTTTCGCCGAACGCTTCGCCAGCTTTTTCCCCTTCCCCGCGCCGCCGTCCGCCGACAGGCTCTTCTTCAGCGCATCGAAAAGGTTGACGACATTGGAGGGCTTCGGCGCCGCCTTTGGCTTCGGCGCCTTCCTGCCGGCCTTCTTGGCGCGGATCAGTTCGAGCAACGCATCCTCGTATTTGTCGTCGAATTTCGACGGATCGAATTTCGCCTGCTTCTTGTCGATGATGAGCTCGGCCAGATCGGTCATCTCGTCGTCGGTCTTCACCGCCTTGATGTCGCTGAAGACGGTGTCCGGCTGCCGCACCGTGTTGTCGTAGCGCAAAGTGGTCAGCACCATGCCCTTGCCCAACGGCTCGATCACCACCGGTCGTTCCCGCTGGTAGAGCACGATGCGGGCGAGCCCAGCCATTTTCTTGCCCGACATGGCGTCGCGGATGACGGCAAAAGCTTCCTCCGAAACCTTGTCGGCCGGCGAAACATAATAGGGCGTGTCGAGATAGATCTGCTGGATCGAGGCTTTGTCGACGAAGCCGTCGAGGCTCATCGTGTGCGAGGTCTCGATCTGCACCGCCTCGATCTCATCTTCCTCGATATGGACGAACTCGTCGTCATCGACCTCATAGCCCTTGATCTCGTCGCCTTCTTCCAACGGCTTGCCGGTTTCGGCATCGACATAGATACGTTTCACCGTATTGCCTGTCTTGCGGTTGAGGATGCGGAACGAGACCTTTTCGGTATGGGTCACGACATTGGTCAGTTCGATGGCGCAGGTGACCAATGACAGCTTGAGATAGCCCTTCCAGGCGGGACGCGGCGCCATGACGAGTTTCCTGTTCAATGCGGTTCAACCGAGAACGGGCAGGGCGCGTTCAGGTTCCGGCAACAAGCCCGAACGCTTGTTGGCGCGCGCACGGAAATTTCGTCTGGGGCCCAAGCGTTGAAACAGAACCGCGCCCAAGCGACATCCATACGAAACATATGTGATGCAAAAGTCACACAAGCCGAAATGGCGACAGACTGCACGGAAACACCCCGAATCAGCCGCATTCCGGCCACGAACCAGGGCGTTTCGGACCAGAAATTAACATCACGTTCACCGACTATTCACGCCTCGACGCTATCATCCCAGGCAATTCGGAAGGGACATCCGAAATCGGGACAGGGACAGGGAAAATGAAGTTCTGGAATCACATCGCCGGCTACGCCGTCGCCCTCCGCGAGTTCGTCGCGCCGACCTATCGGCCGGAGCGCTATTACATGCGCGGCCCGGGCCCGGCCTGCGCCCGCCGCGGCAATTCGCTGGGCATCAGCGCGCACTGATCATGACCGTCGAAAGCCGTCATGACAGCCGGATCTGCAAACCGGCCGACAATCATCGCGCAACCACCTACCGCGCCGAGCGCCCCGCGCTGGCCGACAGACGGCGTGCGACAACGCCAGGGCTTTGATGCAGCCATCGGCTGGCTTAGTGTCCAAGGACATGAGCAGCCGAGGCAATCGTGACCGACGTCATCAAGCCAATCTCCCTTCCTGATCCAGCCCCTCTTCCTGAATCCTTCGACGCATCCCATCCGCTGATCGTCTTCGACGGCGTCTGCGTGTTCTGCTCGGGTTTTGTCCGGATGGTGATCCGGCTCGACCGCAAGCAGCGCTTCCGCTTTGCCACGGCGCAGTCGCCGTTTGGCGAGGGGCTGTTTCAAAAATATGGACTGCCGACCGACAGCTACGAGACCAATCTGGCCCGCATTGACGGCGCCGCCTTCACCCGACTCGACAGTTTCGTCGCCGTGATGGCCGAACTGGGCTGGCCGTGGCGGGCGGCCAAGCTCCTGCTGCTTTTGCCACGCCCGCTGCGCGACTGGCTCTACGATCGCATCGCCAAGAACCGCTATGCCCTGTTCGGCAGAAGGGACAGCTGCGAGATCCCGTCAGCGGAGATGCGGGAGCGGCTGATTGGCTAGAGCAATTGCAGGAAAAGTGCGTAGCGGTTCCCGTCTGGAATTGCGTAAAAACAAAGGGTTAGAGCGGCTCAACAATTCTATCAAACGTTGAACCGCTCAGGGTCCGGCCGCCATCATCTGCGGCTATTGTTCGCAATCGCGGCTGTCGCCTCTCGATGGGTCTCAGATGCCTTCGACCAGCACGATCTCGCCGTCGGCCACCTTCTGGCGGATCGCGACGGCGCGCTGATACTCCGGCGAGTGGTAGCAATCGTGTGCCGCGGCAAGTGACGGAAACTCGATGATCACGTTGCGTGCGCGACCCGGACCTTCGGCCTTTTCATGCTCGCCGCCGCGCGCCAGGAATGTCGCGCCGAACCGCTCGAAGGCCGGCTTGGCGGCGGCGACATAGTCCTTGTAGCCTTCGGCGTCACGCACATCGACGCGGGCGATCCAGTATCCTTTCGGCATTCGTCTTCTCCGCTTGGTCTTGTGTCTTACGCCGAGCGCATTTCGTCGAGGATCGCTTCTGCAACCGCTCGCCTGTCGGCGGCGCCGACGATCGGCCGCCCGACGACGAGGTGGCTGGAGCCGTTGCGGATCGCCTGCGCCGGCGTCACGACGCGCTTCTGGTCGCCATGGTCGCTGCCCTTCGGCCGTATGCCCGGCGTCACCACGGCCATACCGGGGCCGACGATCCGGCGCACCGCTTCCGCCTCCTCGGCGGAACACACGACACCGCCCATGCCGGCATGCAGCGCCTGTTCGGAGCGCCTGAGCACCAGCGTGTGCGGGTCGTATTCATAGCCGGCGTCGATCACATCCTGTTCGTCCATCGAGGTCAGCACGCTGACCGCGAGCAAGCAAAGCTCGCTGCCCCTGGCGGCTTCCACGGCCGCCCGCATCGCCTTGGGATAGGCATGGATGGTCAGCATCGTCATGCCCATCTTGACGATGTTCTCGACGCCCTTGGCCACTGTGTTGTCGATGTCGAGCAACTTCATGTCGAGGAAGATCTTGTTGCCCCCGGTGGCGAGCTCGCGGGCGAAATCGAGCCCGCCGGCGAAGGCGAGCTGGTAACCGATCTTGTAGAAGGAGACGACGCCGTCGAGCTCGCGCACCGCCTGCTCGGCCTCGCGCAGCGTCGGCAGGTCGAGTCCGACGATCAGCCTGTCTCGCATCGTCTCGGCGTGCATGGCGTCCTCGGCGTCGGTCACGCCTCGATCCGGGTGGACAGCATGCGCGAGGTTTCGATCAGTGTGCGGCATAGGCGCTCCATCGATTGGCGTAGTCTCTCATCCCTGAAATGTCCATCGTCGCCGAAGGCCCCGCTGGCGCCCGACACCGAGCATTCCGCTGTTATCACCTCCATCTGGCAGCGCACCAGCACGGCGCGCAGATGGTTGATGCAGCGTATGCCGGCGAACTTGCCGTCGGAGGAGGAACACAGGCCGGCCGGCTTGCCGGGGAAAGGCCGGAACGAGCTGCCACCATCCCCGCGTATCCGGCTCACCCAGTCGATGCTGTTCTTGAGCAGCGGCGGCAGCGAACCATTGTATTCCGGTGTGGCGATCAGCAGCCCGTCATGCGCGGCGATCAGCCGGCCGAGCTTCATGGCGTTTTCAGGGACGCCCTTTTCCTTCTCCAGGTCCTCATCCATGATCGGCAGCGGATAATCGCCGAGCGAGATGCGGGTCACCTCGGCGCCCTGCATGGCAAGCTCCTTCTGGGCCACGTCAGCGGTCCTGCCGCTGAAGGCGCCAGACCGGACCGAGCCGGCGAAGACGAGGATTTTCGGGACTATCGGCATTGGCCAACCCTGTCGCAGACAGCTATAGGCCGGGCGGCGCTCAAATCCAAAGTGCTTTCAATCAATGCGGCTCGCGCCGGTAGATCCACAGCTGCGTCGGCGGGATGTTGCGGATGATGAAGTCGAAATGCTTGACCGTATAGTTGCCGCGGCCAGGCGGGATCGGCGACAGCGGGCCGTAGGTCAGCTGCACGATCGGCCTGCCTGCCGGGATGCGGTCGAGCAGGCTTTCGATATAGGCGATGCGCTGCGCGACCGGGAAGTTGAGCAGCGGCACGCCGGAGATGACGGAATCGAACACCATGTCGCGCTTGTCGCCGAGCGTCGCGTTGAGATTGAAGGCGTCGCCCTCGATGACGTTGACGCCCGGATAGAGCTGGCGCAGATGGCGCACGAAATCGGTCGAATATTCGACCGCATAGAGATTTTCGGGTTTCACGCCGAGCGCCAGGATGGCGCGGGTGATAACGCCGGTGCCGGGGCCGACTTCGAGCACCGGCAGTCCGGATTTCGGGTTGACGATGGACGCCATCTTGCGGGCGGTGATGGAGCTGGTCGGCACGATGGAGCCGACCGCTTTCGGCTTGTCGATCCAGCCCTTGAAGAATTTCAGCTCGTCGTCGAACTTCTCCGCCAGCGACTTGCGCAATCCGGGTCCACGTGCCATGCGAGCTCTCCTCAACGGCTCCCCCGAAACGCTACTTAGCAGCTACGGGGTTCAAGACAAGGCTCGAGCCGGCATAAGGTGTTGATGACGCTTGGGAAGCGTCGCGGTGCATGTCGCCCAAAAGTGCGTAGCGGTTTTGGGATAGCGACAATGAAGCAAAGGGCATCAGCGATCGCCGAAGGACTCGAAGAAGTCCTTCATGCGGGCGAAAAAGCCGCTCGACTGGGGCGAATTGTCCTGTGAAGACAGCTGCTCGAATTCCTCCAGCAGCTCGCGCTGGCGGCGCGACAGGTTCTGCGGCGTCTCGACCGCGGTCTGAATGTAGAGATCGCCGACATTGGGCTGGCGCAACACCGGCATGCCCTTGCCCTTGAGCCGGAACTGGCGGCCGTTCTGGGTGCCTTCCGGCACCTTCACCTTGGTCTGGCTACCGTCCAGCGTCGTCACCTCGAACGAGCCGCCAAGCGCCGCCGTTGTCATCGAGATCGGCACCTTGCAGTAGAGATCGGCGCCGTCGCGCTGGAAGAATTCATGCGGCTTGACCGCCAGGAAGATATAGAGATCGCCCGACGGGCCGCCGCGCAGGCCGGCCTCGCCCTCATTGGCAAGCCGGATGCGGGTGCCGTCCTCGATGCCGGCCGGGATGTTGACCGACAGCGAGCGCTCCTCGGTGACGCGGCCCTGTCCGGCGCATTTCGGGCATGGGTCCTTGATCGTCTGGCCGCGGCCCTGGCATTGCGGGCAGGTGCGCTCGATCGAGAAGAAGCCTTGCGTGGCCCGTACCTTGCCGTGGCCGTTGCACATGGCGCAGGTGACAGGCTGGGTACCGGGCTTGGCGCCGCTGCCCGAGCATTCCGCGCAGGAAATGGAGGCCGGCACGCGGATCTGCGCGGTCTTGCCGGAAAAGGCCTCTTCCAGCGAGATTTCCATATTGTAGCGCAGATCGGCGCCGCGCTCGCGGCCGCCCGACGAGCGGCGTTGGCGGCCGCCCATCATGTCGCCGAAAATATCCTCGAAGATATCGGCGAAGCCGCCGGCGCCAAACCCTTGCGCGCCGCCATTCATGCCGCCCTGCTCGAAGGCGGCGTGGCCGAAACGGTCATAGGCCGCGCGCTTCTGCGGGTCCTTCAGCGTTTCGTAGGCTTCGTTGATTTCCTTGAACTTGTGCTCGCAGGCATGATCGCCTGGATTGCGATCGGGATGGAACTGCATGGCGAGCTTGCGGAAAGCGCTCTTGAGCTCCTTCTCGTCGGCGCCCTTTTGCACGCCCAGCGTTTCGTAGAAATCAGCTTTCATCTTTTCCCGCTGTCCGGATGCTCAACGTCTTGATGCATACTTTGCGTCGTTTGCCGGCATGTTGCTTCGATTTAGGAGCGATGCTGCCCGGATGCCAGTGGCGACTTGGGGGCAGCCCGTGTTTTTCCGTCACTTTTTCGGCGAAGCCCGCACTTTTTCAACTTGGGTTGCAAAAAAGCCCGGCCTTGCGCCGGGCTTTTTCGCTTTATCTGCCGTCGGACGGCTCAGGCCGACTTCTTCTTGTCGTCGTCCTCGTCGATTTCCTCGAAATCGGCGTCGACCACATCCGAGTCCTTGGCGGCGTCCGCCTTGGCGTCGGCCTCCGCGGCTTCCTTCTGCGAAGCCTCGTACATGGCCTGTCCGAGTTTCATCGAGACTTCGGCAAGCGCCTGCGACTTGGCCTCGATCTCGGCCGCGTCGTCGCCTTCGGCCGCCGTCTTCAGCGCCGCGATCGCATCGGCAATCGCCGTGCGGTCGGTCTCCGAGACCTTGTCGCCATATTCCTTCAGCGACTTCTCCGACGAATGCACCAGTGCTTCGGCCTGGTTGCGGGCCTCGACCAGCGCGCGCCGCTTCTTGTCGCTCTCGGCATTGGCCTCGGCGTCCTTCACCATCTTCTCGATGTCGGCGTCCGAAAGGCCGCCCGACGCCTGGATGCGGATCTGGTGCTCCTTGCCCGTGCCCTTGTCCTTGGCCGAGACGTTGACGATGCCGTTGGCGTCGATGTCGAAGGTGACCTCGATCTGCGGCACGCCGCGCGGTGCCGGCGGAATGCCGACGAGATCGAACTGGCCGAGCATCTTGTTGTCGGCCGCCATTTCGCGCTCACCCTGGAAGACGCGGATGGTCACCGCCGACTGCGAATCCTCGGCGGTAGAGAACACCTGGCTCTTCTTGGTCGGGATCGTCGTGTTGCGCTCGATCAGGCGGGTGAACACGCCGCCCAGCGTCTCGATGCCGAGCGACAGCGGCGTCACGTCGAGCAAGAGCACGTCCTTGACGTCGCCCTGCAGCACGCCGGCCTGGATGGCGGCGCCAAGGGCCACGACCTCATCCGGGTTGACGCCCTTGTGCGGCTCCTTGCCGAAGAACTGCTTCACGATCTCCTGGATCTTGGGCATGCGGGTCATGCCGCCGACCAGGACAACCTCGTCGATCTCACCGGCCTTCAGGCCGGCATCCTTGAGCGCCGCCTTGCAGGGGTCGATCGTGCGCTGGACGAGATCCTCGACCAGGCTTTCGAACTTCGCCCTGGTCAGCTTCAGCGTCAGGTGCTTCGGACCGGTCGCATCGGCGGTGATGAAGGGCAGGTTGATCTCGGTCTGGGTCGTGGACGACAGCTCGATCTTGGCCTTCTCGGCCGCCTCCTTGAGGCGCTGCAAGGCGAGCTTGTCGTTCTTAAGGTCGATGCCCTGTTCCTTCTTGAACTCGGTCGCCAGATACTCGACCAGACGCATGTCGAAGTCCTCGCCGCCGAGGAAGGTGTCGCCATTGGTCGACTTCACCTCGAACACGCCGTCGCCGATCTCGAGCACCGAAATGTCGAAGGTGCCGCCGCCAAGGTCATAGACGGCGATGGTCTTGCCGTCCTTCTTGTCGAGACCGTAGGCAAGGGCGGCCGCGGTCGGCTCGTTGATGATGCGCAGCACTTCGAGGCCGGCGATCTTGCCGGCGTCCTTGGTCGCCTGGCGCTGGGCATCGTTGAAATAGGCCGGAACGGTGATGACCGCCTTCTCGACCTTCTCGCCGAGATAGGCTTCCGCCGTTTCCTTCATCTTCTGCAGGATCATGGCCGAGATCTGCGAGGGCGACTGCTTCTTGCCGCCGGCCTCGACCCAGGCATCGCCATTGTCGCCCTTGACGATCTTGTAGGGGACAAGCTTCTTGTCCTTCTCCGTCACCGGATCGTCATAGCGGCGGCCGATCAGGCGCTTGACCGCGAAGATGGTGTTTTCAGGATTGGTGACCGCCTGGCGCTTGGCCGGCTGGCCGACGAGGCGCTCGCCGTCGCCGCTGATGGCGACGATGGAAGGGGTCGTGCGCGCGCCTTCCGCATTCTCGATGACCTTCGGCTCCTTGCCATCCATGATGGCGATACAGGAGTTGGTCGTTCCAAGATCGATACCGATTACTTTTGCCATTGTTCTGGTTCTCTCCGCTAAGCAGGCTCTCAGGACCCGTGAAGGCGTTCCGACGAAAGCCCCTGTTCACAAGAAATTCCGTTCCGGCTACCGGCGTTCCGGCGCCGAACGGCTTGGCGCGTATATAAGAACAGGCTGCACGGCGCGCAAGCATTCTGCGCAAGGCTTCCACCATCATACCGGTGGGCAGGCAGCGGACCAATTGTCGCCGCCTGCGATCCGCACCGGGCGCGACGCGCAAAAATCAAAAAACATTACAGCCGGATCAGGACTTGAACGCCTCGGAACAGAGAGATTGCAACTTGGGGTAGATTGCAGACCAGGATGCAATCACAGCGTCCCATCCCGCAGCACAGTCGTCGGGTCGGGCCTGAGAACCGTACCGCCGGCTTCCTCCACCAGCAGCATGCCGGCCAGGCAATCCCAGGCGTTCATATGCTCTTCGACATAGCCGAGCAGCCGGCCGGAGGCGGCATAGGCGAGCATCAGGGCGCCCGAGGCGTTGCGGAAGAAGACGCCGCCCTCCGCCATGATCAGCCGGATCAGCACGGTGACATGTTCCGTCGCCGCCCGGTTCGAAAGCCCGGTTCCAACCGAACCTTCGCCCAGGCTCGCGGCCTGGCTTGCCTTGATCGGCCGGCCGTTGACGAAGGCGCCGCCGCCGCGGTGGCCGTGGAATGTTTCGCCGGTCGAGGGTTCATGGATCACGCCGACGACGGTCTCGCCATCCCTGGCGCGGGCGATCACCACGGCCCAGGCTGGAATGCCGCGCACGAAATTCGCGGTGCCGTCGATCGGATCGATCACCCAGACATAGCCGGTCGACCCGGTGACCGCTTCATGTTCCTCGCCGACAATGCCGTCCTTTGGGTAGTCGGCGGCGATTGCGGCGCGAATGAACAACTCCACCTCGCGATCGCCATCCGAGACCAGGTCCTGATGGCCCTTGCTCTCGATGGTCAGGTTTTCGAGGTCGCGAAAGTATCTCAGGCCGAGTTCGCCGGCGCGTCGCGCCAGCTCGATGGCAAAGCGCATGCGCGCGTCAAGGTCGTTTGTCACGGGATGCTCAATCCAGCGGAAGGATGCTTGCCCTTAGCAGACGGGCGCTGTCAGCAAAAGCGTTGAGCTGCCTCAGGCCGCTTGCGACAGCGATTTGTGGACGTCGGCCAGCATCTCGAATGAGCGCACCCGCGCCGCATGGTCGTAAATCTGCGCCGTCACCATCAGTTCGTCGGCGCCGGTGCGGCGCACGAAGGCGTCGATGCCTTGCCTGACCGTTCCCGGCGAACCGACGACGGCGCAGGACAGCGCCTGGCCAAGCATGGTTTTCGCCATCGCGTCGAGGCTGGCTTCGTAGCCTTCGACCGGCGGTGGCAGCCGGCCCGGCCGTCCAGTGCGCAGATTGACGAAGGCCTGCTGCAGCGAGGTGAACAACAGCCGCGCCTCAGCGTCGGAGGGCGCGGCAAAGACATTGAGGCCGAGCATGACATAGGGCTTGTCGAGCTGGTCGGACGGCTGGAAGCGCGAGCGGTAGATCTCCAGCGCATGGTCGAGCTCGGCCGGCGCGAAATGCGAGGCGAACGCATAGGGCAGGCCGAGCATGGCGGCGAGCTGCGCGCCATAGAGGCTGGAGCCGAGGATCCAGACCGGCACCTGCTGGCCTTCGCCGGGCACGGCGCGCAGACGCTGACCCTCCTCGGCCGGCAGGAAATAGCCCATCAGCTCGACGACATCCTGCGGGAAATTGTCGGCGCCGGCCTCCAGATTGCGGCGCAAGGCCCGCGCCGTTCCCATGTCGGTTCCGGGCGCTCGGCCAAGGCCGAGGTCGATGCGGCCGGGATATAGTGCCGCCAGCGTGCCGAACTGCTCGGCGATGACCAGCGGCGAATGGTTGGGCAGCATGATGCCACCGGCGCCGACGCGGATCGTCCTGGTGCCGCCCGCGACATGGGCGATGACGACGGAAGTGGCCGCACTGGCGATGCCCGGCATGTTGTGGTGCTCGGCCAGCCAGTAGCGCTTGTAGCCGAGACGCTCGGCGTGGCGGGCGAGGTCGAGGGAATTGGCCAGCGACTGCGATGCATTGCTGCCTTCGACGATCGGCGACAGGTCGAGAACGGAAAGGGCGGTCATGCGGTCTCCACGATTTTCTTGTCCCGCAGCTTGGCCTCGAAGGCGGCCCGGTCGGGCATGATGATTTCGAGCTGGCTTTCCAGCACGTCGGCAAGCTCGGCGGCTGTTGCGATTTCTCTTTGCTCGGTGCGGCCGCCAAGATGATGCGTCGACAGCCGGTTGTTGCGCAGCGCATAGCGCCGGTCGGGCAAGGCACGCGCCGCGATCACCGTTGACAGGAAATGCGAGTCCGGATGGGTCGACAGGAAATGGCTGCTGACCGCGTAGTCGATCTCGTAGTTCTGCTGCATGTCGAAACGGTAGATGGTGCGCCAGTCGCCGCCGATATCGGCCTGCAGGCGAAAATGATCGCCGGCCTCGATGATGCGAAAGTTTTCATGCGGGGTCTGCTGCTCGAGCCCGGGCTCGAGCAGCAGCGGCGCCGTCAGCGTCAACCCGCCGAAGCCGACATCGGCGATGTAGGTTCGTCCATCGAGTTCGATGCGGAGCAGCATGTGGCTGCGCGCGGTAATAGTGTCGTCAGGTTGGCCCCACAGCACCCGCGCGGCAAGGCCGCTGACCTCGAAGCCAAGCGCCTTCAGCGCATGCAGGAAAATCAAATTGTGCTCGTAGCAATAACCGCCGCGGCCGCGCGCGAAGATCTTGTCCTGCAGCGAGGCGAGATCGAGCTTTACCGGAGTGCCCAGGAACGGGTCGAGATTTTCGAACGCGATCGCTTGCGGGTGCTGCCGATGCAATGCCGTCAGCGCCTCCAGCGACGCATCTGTCCGGCCACGGTAGCCGATGCGGGCGAAATAGGCGTCGATGTCGAAGGAAGCGTCGGTCATGGAAGGAAGTCCGGCTTGACCGGGTCGATATAGGCACTCCACCCCGAGACGACAAACAGGCGGTAAACAATTGCCTGTCGTCTATGCCCGCGCCTTGTCGGTCTCCTCGGCCGGATCCTCCTCGACGACTGCGCTGTGTTGCGCCGCCAGGAAATTGCCGACATGGCTGAGACCGTCGAAATGGTCGCAGAACACCTTGATGACGACCAGCAGCGGCACCGCCATCAGCGCGCCGACGAACCCCCACAGCCACGACCAGAAGGCGATGGCTATGAAGACCGCCACGGCATTGATCTCCAGCCGCCGGCCGACCACCATCGGCGTCACGAACTGGCCTTCGACGACGTCGCACAGCAACACGAAGGCGGGTGCCAGCAGCGCGAAGGAGATGCTGTCGAAGCTGATCAGCGCGATGACCGTGACGAGCAAAAGCGTGATCAGCGCGCCGACATAGGGAAGGAAGTTGAGCAGTGCCGCCGCCGCGCCCCAGACCTGTGGGTTGGGCATGCCGAGCCCCCATAGGCCGAGGCCGATCACCGTGCCGAGTCCGGCATTGATGACGGCGATGGTGAGCAGATAGTGCGAGATCTCGTGCTCGACGTCGTAAACGACACGCAGCGCCCGCTTCTTTTCGCTGAGGCTGGCAAAGGACTGGATGATCTTCTCGTAGAACATCGTGCCCGAGGCAAGCAGGAACAGCGACAGCACGAAGACGATGGTGATGCTGGTGCCCGCCGACAGGATGTTGCCAGCTGCCGAAGACAGGATGCCCGACTGCGCGAAGGTTACCTTTTGCACGCCCGGTTCCTGTGAGGTCTCGGTCAGCCCCTCCAGCTGGTGCGCAATCTGCATGACCCTTTCGAGCGGGCGCTTAAGTTGCGCCAACCGTTCCGTCAGCTGCTGGCCGATCGACGAGGTGTTGTTGATGAGGTCGATGACCGGACCGCTGAGCAGATAGCCGGCGCTGGCTAGGAAGACGACCGACAGCAGCACCAGCAACGTCGCCGACAACACGTCGGGTACGCCGTGCTTGCGCAGGAAGCGCACGATCGGCGTCAGCGTCAGTGCCAGCAGGAAGGCGAGGATGACCGGCATGAAGAAGGCACGGGCGAAATAGAGCGCGTAGATGACCATCAGGATGAAGATGCCGATGAGCAGCGACCGCATCAGGCGAACATCCGCGCGGGCTTCGGCGCGCGGATCCGGGCTTTCGGCAGCGCCTGCGCCCGAGGCTGACGGTTCGGCCTTCATCGTTTCCCCTCGAGCGCACCGCAATCGGTGCGATTCATCGGCGGAAACGCCCTCGTCAAGCCAAAGTTCCGTTAGCCGGCAACGACCGCGATGCGGACTTCGCCATGGCTATGCGGCGGGCGCTGCCACCGCGGCGGAGGCCCGGTTGAAAGCAGGAGGCTGTTGAGCGTTGGGCTCCGTGGGCACGCCGCAAACCGTTGCCGCCCAGGAACTGCGCATCGAGTGCATCCGAGATGATGGAGGCTGCTGGCAAATCGTAGAGTGCAACGGTTCGCGAACAAGCCCGTCGCTCAGGCGACGGGCGCTGCCGCCGCTGGCGCGGATTTCGCGGTTTCCTTGCGCACGATCGGTGCCACCTTGGTGCCGTAGAGTTCGATCGCCTTCATGATCTTGGCGTGCGGCATGATGCCGATCGCCATCTGCAGCAGGAAGCGGTCATTGCCGAAGATCTTGTGCTGGGCGACGATCTTCTCGGCCACCTGTTCGGGATTGCCGACGAACAGCGCGCCGTTCGGGCCGCGCGACTGGTCGAAATGCGCCCGAGAGGTCGGACCCCAGCCGCGCTCGCGGCCGATGCGGTTCATCACCTCGGCCTGCGGTCCGTAGAAATCGTCGGCCGCCTTCTCGGTGGTCTCGGCGATGAAGCCGTGCACGTTGAGGCTGGTGGCGAGGCTTGCCGGGTCGTTGCCGGCGCGTCTTGCCGCCTCGCGGTAGACCTCGAACAGCGGCGCGAAGCGCGCCGGCTCGCCGCCGATGATGGCAAGCGCCAAGGGCAGACCGAGCGCGCCCGCGCGGGCGGCAGACTGTGGCGTCCCACCGATCGCGATCCAGATCGGCAGTTTTTCCTGGAAGGGACGCGGATAGACGCCGCGGCCGTTGATCGGCGCCCGCAGCCGGCCTTGCCAGGTCACCTTGACGCTGTCTCGGATGGCCAGCAAAAGGTCGAGCTTCTCGGCGAAGAGCTCGTCATAGTCCTCGAGATTGTAGCCGAACAGCGGGAAGGATTCGATGAACGAGCCGCGCCCGGCCATGATCTCGGCCCGGCCGCCGGACAGAAGGTCGAGCGTCGCAAACTGCTGGAAGACACGCACCGGATCGTCGGAGGACAAAACGGTGACCGCGCTGGTCAGCTTGATGCGCTTGGTGCGCTCTGCCGCCGCAGCCAGCGCCACCACGGGCGCCGATGCGGCATAGTCCGGGCGGTGATGCTCGCCCAGCCCGAACACGTCGAGGCCTACCTGGTCGGCCAACTCGATCTCCTCGATCAAATTGCGCAGACGCTCATGCGGCCCGATGGCGCCGGGACCCGGTTCCGGGCTGACGTCGGCAAAAGTGTAGAGACCGAGTTCCATGGCATGTCATCCCAATGTTTGATTTTCGGGCTAGAGGTAGCGATCGGCCGGCCGTGCCACCAGAGGGGCGGACGGTGAACAGTGCATGTCGATTCCGGTTGAAGATGCGTCTCCCGGCTGCAACAGCCCAGAATTTCATGGCTGGCATACCGTTTTGGCGCTTGAACTCTCGGTTTTCGCGCGTATGTAAGCGTCGCGAATTGACTTCAGGGAAGTGGACTTGGCTATCTACAGGGAAAAAGACATTTTCGAGCGGCGCAATGCCGCAAACGAGGCAAAGAAGGCGCTTCTGGAGCGTTTCAAGTCAAAGCCGGCGGCAGATGATCCTGCGGTGCTGGCGCGACAGGCCGAACGCAAGGCAATCCTCGAGGCACGTGCGACACGCGAGGCCGAAAAGGCCAGGCTGAAGCAGGAAAAGCTTGCGCGCGAAGCGATCGAGAAGGCCGAGCGCGAGGCAGCCGCTGAAGCGGCCCGCATCGCTGCTGAAGAAGCAGCGCAAGCGGAGGCCAAGATTCGGGAAGCCGAAGAAAACGAGCGCATTGCCCGTCTGCTTGCCGACGAAGCCGAACGCAAGGCCAAGCGCGACGCACGTTACGCGGCACGCAAGCAGCGCACCGGCAGGACGCCTCCGGGCTTCTCCGCCCGCTAGCTTTCGGCGCGATCGACTCGGATCGAATGCCAGGGCCGCCCGCGGCGGCCCGGAACGCGTTTCTGCATCCAAATTTTGCCAGGCATGGGAGCGGGCGGCCTGCCTGCATCAGGCGGCGAGCTTCAACCCCATGATGCCGCAGACGATGAGCGCGATGCAGCCGAGCCGGATCGCGGTCGCTGGCTCGCCGAGCAGCCAGATGCCGAGCAGCGCCGTGCCGACGGTGCCGATGCCGGTCCATACCGCATAGGCCGTGCCGACCGGCAGCGCCTTCAGCGCCAGGCCGAGCAAGCCCAGGCTGACGATCATCGAAGCCACGGTCAGGACGGTCGGCACCAGCTTCGAGAAGCCATCGGTGTATTTGAGGCCGATCGCCCAGCCGATCTCGAATAGGCCGGCGAAGAACAGGTAAATCCACGACATCGGGTACGCTCCGTTCGGTGCGTGTCGCCCAAAAGTGCGCGGTTTTTGGGATAACGCCACGCACACAGCAACACTTTGGCGGGTCGTCCCGGCCGAATTTCGGGGAGGGCGCGAGGTCATCCTCGCCGCTTCGATATAGGAAGCTCCGCCTGCCCGATCAACAAAACACCGGCAGCACTGTTCATGCCGCCGGTTTGTAAATCTGCGCCGAAACGGATTGGCCGGGATTAGAAATGTCCCGAGCGGCCTACTTTTCCTTGAGCCTCATCGCCTTGACCGGTGGCGCCTTGAGCGCCGGGGCTGCGGCAGGCTTCTTCGCATCCTTCTTCGGCTTGCGGGCTTCCTTGCCCGCCTTCATCGCACCTTTAGCCATGATTCGCTCCTCCAATTGGTGGCCCCGAAGTGAAACAAGAGATTGGTCCGACTGCAAGAGCCTGTTGCATCTCGACGCGCCAGTCGTGGTCCTGTCAACGCATTTTCTATTTTCCTCGTCAACGGCCCCGGACCATGCGATGGTCTTCTGAGCACTGCAGCATCAATCCGGCTTTCCCCGGATGACGATCAGGCAGGCCGGTCAGGACGAGAATGCGAATCCATATCGGCTGCGAGATGAGCTTCGACTTTCCGCAGGAAACACCTTTAATCGCGATGCTCAATGTCCACTATTCCAGGGCATCCGATCTCGAACGGCCGGATTTCCTGACCTCCAACCCACCGGTGCCGATCGAAAGCTATCGCGACAGCTTCGGCAATTGGTGCAACCGTTTTGTCGCCCCGGCCGGGCGCTTCACCTTCGGCACCGATGCGGTGATCCGCGACCCCGGCACCTTCGAGATGGGCGACCTGATGGCCTGGCAGCACGAGGTGCGCGACCTGCCGTCGGACACGCTGCTGTTCCTGCTGCCCAGCCGCTATTGCGAGAGCGATGTGCTGGCAGACGAAGCGTGGCGGCTGTTCGGCAACACGCCGCTCGGCGTTCGACGTGTCCAGGCGGTCTGCGACTTCGTTCACAACCACATCGTCTTCAACTACGGCAATGCGCGGCCGACGCGCACGGCAGCCGAAGCCTATCGCGAGCAAAGCGGTGTCTGCCGCGACTTCGCCCATCTGGCGGTCGCCTTCTGTCGGGCGCTAAACATCCCGACCCGCTACTGCACCGGCTACATCAGCGACATCGGCACGCCAAAGCCATGGTCGAGCATGGACTTCGCCGCCTGGATGGAGGTCTATCTCGGCGGCCGCTGGCACGCTTTCGATCCGCGCAACAACGCCCCGCGCATCGGCCGCATCCTGATTGCCTCGGGCCGCGACGCGGCCGATGTGCCGCTGACCCATATCTTCGGGCCGGGCACGCTCGCCGGCTTCAAGGTATGGACCGACGAGGTCATCGAGTAAGGGCTCGCGATGCCCGCCTTCCCTCTGAACGACTGGACCCTTTGCGCGTTGTGAATGCCTGTGGAGCTTTGGCGGGTTGGCCGCTAGGCTCTCGGGAGCATCGGACAGGGTAGAAAACCATGGCGGCGCATGGCGGGTCGAGGAAGGTCATCTATGCGGCGCTCGCCGGCAATCTTGCCATCGCGCTGACCAAATTCGCCGCCGCCTTCTTCACCGGCAGCTCGGCCATGCTGTCGGAGGGCGTCCATTCACTGGTCGACACCGGCAATGGCGGGCTGCTGCTCTACGGCATGCATCGCGCCGCCCGACCGCCCGACCGCATGCATCCGCTCGGTCACGGCCGCGAGCTCTATTTCTGGAGCTTTATCGTCGCACTTCTCGTCTTCGCGCTCGGCGCCGGTGTGTCGTTCTACGAAGGCGTGATGCACATCGTGGCGCCCGAGCCGGTCGCGAATGCAATGGTCAACTATGTCGTGCTCGGCCTCTCCTTCCTGTTCGAGGGCAGTTCCTGGTACGTGGCGCTGAAGGAATTCCGCCGCGAGAAGGGCAGGCTCGGCTGGATCGAGGCGGTGCAACTCAGCAAGGATCCGAGCGTCTACACGGTGCTGTTCGAGGACAGCGCCGCGCTGCTCGGCCTGATCGTCGCCTTTGCCGGAATATTGGCGGCGGAGATATTCGCGATGCCTGAGCTCGATGGTGCAGCGTCGATCGGCATCGCTATGATCCTCGGCGCCACCGCCATCTTCCTGGCGCGCGAAAGCAAGGGCCTGCTGCTCGGCGAACCGGCCTCGCCCGAAGTGCAGAAGAAGGTGCTGGCGATTGCCCAGAAAGACCCAGCGGTGCAGCGCGCCAATGGCATCTTGAGCGTCCATATCGGCCCGCAGGAAATCGTCGCCGGCCTCAGCATCGAATTCGAGGATCATATGACCGCGCCCGAGATCGAGGCCTGCGTCGAGCGGCTGGAGGCGCGGCTGAAAACGGAAATGCCGGAGATTTCGCGGCTGTTCGTCAAGCCGCAGTCGGCTGGAACCTGGGAGCGCCGCCGCAAGGCGATCGAGAAGGCATCCGGAGAGGCTCTGGACTAGTCGACAGCCGTTGCCTCACGACCGCGCTGCACTAAGATTGCAGTTGGAATTCGGGAGAAGCGAAGATGAGAATTGACGGCGGGTGCCATTGCGGTGCCATCACCTATGAGGCCGAGGTCGATCCGGAAAAGACCTCGATCTGCCACTGCACGGATTGCCAGAAACTAACCGGCACGGCATTCCGGGTGACGGTTCCGGCACCGGAAAGCAACTACAGGATCACCAGCGGCACACCGAAGGTCTATATCAAGACCGGATCCACTGGCGCCAAGCGTGCCCAGGGCTTTTGCGGCGAGTGCGGATCGCACCTCTATGCGACATCGGTCGGCGATGGCCCGAAGATCTACGGCATCAGGGTCGGCACGGCGCATCAGCGCGAGGACCTGGTCCCGAGGAAACAGGTTTGGCACCGCTCGGCATTGCACTGGTTGCCGGAATTTGAAGGCATGACGACCGTCGAGGAACAGTAGCAGCCGGCGCGGCGGCTCAGTCGTCGCCCTCGACCACTCGCAGCCGCAACTGGCCTGTCTTGGAGTCGGCGACGCGCGCGCCGGTCTCGACCTTGCCAGCACTGGGGCGCGGGGGCTCGGCTTCGCCTTCGGCGAACTCCAGCGCTTCGATCTTCTGGCCGCGCTTGGTCACTTTTGATGTAGAAACGAGGATGTCGTCGATGTCCTTCGTCGCCTGGCCGAAATGCGTCTGCAGCCGGCGCACCCGCTCGTCGACGCGCGCAACGTCCTCCATCAGCCTGATGACCTCTCCCTGGATCAGATGCGCCTGCTCGCGCATGCGGGCATCCTTGAGGATCGCCTGGATGACCTGGATCGACAGCATCAGCAGCGACGGCGAGACGATGATGACGCGGGCGCGGTGCGCCTTCTGCACCACCGCCTCGAAATTCTCGTGGATCTCGGCGAACACCGATTCCGAGGGCACGAACATGAAGGCGGTGTCCTGCGTCTCGCCCTGGATCAGGTATTTTTCGGCGATATCGCGGACATGGATTTCGATGTCGCGACGGAACGCCTGTGCGGCGACTTTCTGCAGGTCGGTGCCGTCGGCGGCGCGGATGGCGTTCCATGCCTCCAGCGGGAATTTTGCGTCGACGGCCAGTGAAGGCGCGCCGTTCGGCATCCTCACCAGGCAGTCGGGCCGGCTGCCGTTCGACAAGGTGGCCTGGAATTCGTAGGCGCCATGCGGCAGGCCGTCGGCGACGATCGCCTCCATGCGCGACTGGCCGAAGGCGCCGCGCGTCTGCTTGTTGGAGAGGATCGCCTGCAATTGCACCACCTGGCCGGCGAGCGACTGGATATTGCCTTGCGCCGTATCGATCACCGCCAGCCGCTCCTGCAATTTGGCAAGGCTCTCATGCGTCGATTTGGTCTGCTCGGTCATGGTCTGGCCAAGACGCCCGGTCATCGCATCAAGCCGCTGGCCGATCGACTGGGTGAGTTCGGCCTGCCGCGCGCCGAACACTTCGGCGATCGCGCCCATGCGGCCCTGCATCTCGGCCTGGCTCTGCAGGATGCCGGCCATCCGCGCCTCGGCATCGCGGGCGTGGTCGGCGGCTTCCGCCGCCGCCACCGCGCGCGCCCTGGCCGACCGCCACAGCGCGACGATCAACGACAGGAACAGGCCGAGAAACAGCACCGTGCCGAAGGCCAGCGCATGGCCGAGCGTGAACGTGCTAGCGCCGAGCCGGGCGACGGGTTCGGAAAGGATGGAGGTCAGGTCGTTCATGGTTGCCAGCATAGATGATTCGGTCCGCCGGCACAGATCAAAACGTGAACGGCCTCCGATTGCCCCCGTTGACGCTTTTCCTGTGACGTCTTAGGTGAGACGCCATGTCGATCAAGCCGCTTATCATTCTTCCCGATCCCGTCCTGCGCCAGGTTTCCAAACCGGTCGAGCGTGTCGACGCGCCCTTGCGCAAGCTGGCCGGCGACATGCTGGACACCATGTATGACGCGCCCGGCATCGGTCTCGCGGCAATTCAGATCGGCCAGCCGCTGCGCATGCTGGTCATCGACCTTGCCAAGGAAGACGACACGCCGGCGCCGCATATCTTCATCAATCCGGAGATCCTCGAAAGTTCCGACCAGCGCTCGGTCTACGAGGAAGGCTGCCTGTCGATCCCGGACTATTATGCCGAGGTCGAGCGCCCGGCCTCGGTGCGGGTGAAGTACCTCGACCGCGACGGCAAGCTGCAGGAGATGCAGGCCGAAGGCTTGATGGCGACCTGCCTGCAGCACGAGATCGACCATCTCAACGGCGTGCTGTTCATCGACCACATATCGAAGCTGAAGCGCGACATGGTGGTGAAGAAGTTCAAGAAGCTCGCCAAGGACAAGGCGCCGGGCAAGATGGTGGGATAGGGGCATGCCCCTTCGCGTCATCTTCATGGGCACGCCGGAGTTTTCCGTGCCAACGCTGCGGGCGATCGCCGAGGCCGGTCACGAAATAGCAGCCGTCTACACGCAGCCGCCCCGCGCCGCGGGCCGGCGCGGGCTGGAACTGACGCCGTCGCCGGTGCAGCGCGAGGCGGAGCGGCTGGGCATCGAGGTGCGGACGCCGACCTCGCTGAAGGGCGAGGCGGAACAGCAGGCATTCGCCGCCCTGCGCGCCGATGTCGCAGTGGTCGTCGCCTATGGGCTGCTGCTGCCGAAGGCGGTTCTGGAGGCAACCCGGCTCGGCTGCCTCAACGGCCATGCGTCGCTTCTGCCGCGCTGGCGGGGTGCTGCTCCCATCCAGCGCGCCATCATGGCCGGCGACGCCGAAACCGGCATGATGGTGATGCGGATGGAGGAAGGCCTCGATACCGGTCCGGTGGCAATGGTTGAAAAATGCGCCATCGCACCCGATATGACGGCCGGCGCGTTGCATGACCGGCTGATGGACATGGGCGCTTCGCTGATCGTGGAAGCATTGACGCGGCTGGGGATAAATTGTCTGACATTTACCCAACAGGCGACGGCGGGGGTGACCTACGCCAAAAAGATCGATAAATCGGAGACGCGCGTAGACTGGACGCGGCCTGCCGGCGAAGTCCACAATCACATTCGCGGCCTCTCGCCCTTTCCGGGCGCGTGGTGCGAGGTCGACATTGGCGGCCGCATGGAGCGGCTGAAACTGCTTCGCTCGACGCTTACGGATGGCGTCGGCGAGTCGGGAGGAGTTCTCGATGACCGGCTGACGGTCGCCTGCGGGTCAGGCGCAATCAGGTTGGTCGAAGTGCAACGGGCGGGCGGAAGGCCCACCACCGCGCAGGAGTTTTTGCGCGGAGCCAAGATCGAAAAAGGAACGAAACTCTCATGAGCATGATGTCGATACGCGCGGCGACGCCGCGGGATCGCGAGGCGATCCGCCTCGTCGAGGAACATGCATTCGGCCAGCAGGCGGAGGCCGGGCTGGTCGACGCGCTGGTCACCGGCGGCGATGCCGTCGTCGAACTGGTGGCGGAAGAGGACGGCCAGGTGGTCGGCCACATCCTGTTTTCCAGGCTTTTCGTGGGCAACGGCGGCAAGAGCTTCCCGGCCGTGGCGCTGGCGCCGCTGGCCGTCGAACCGTCTTTCCATGGCTCGGGCATTGGCGGCGCGCTGATCCGCGAGGCGCATATCCGCCTCAAGGACGCCGGCGAGAGCCTGGCTGTGGTGCTCGGCGATCCGGCCTATTACGGCCGCTTCGGCTACACCCACGCCCGCGCCGAAAACTTCGAAAGCGAGTATCAGGGCGAAGCGCTGCAGGCGCTGGCCTGGGGCGACGCTCCTGAGGCGGGCAAGCTCGTCTACGCTTCGGCCTTTACCGCACTCGCCGCTTAAGCGGCGAGTGCACTTCGCATATGCCGCGTTTTCGCCTCGACATCGAATATGACGGCAGCCAATTTGCCGGCTGGCAGCAGCAGGCGGATCAGCCTTCGGTGCAGCAGGCGATCGAACAGGCGATCGAAAGATTCTGCGGCGAAGAGGTCAGGTTGCGTGCCGCCGGCCGCACCGATGCCGGCGTGCATGCGACCGCCCAGGTGGCGCATGTCGACCTCGCCAAGGCGTGGCCCGGCGACAAGGTGCGCGACGCCGTCAACGCCCATCTGCAAATGGCGGGCGCCCGCATAGCCCTTCTCAAGGCAGCGGCCGTCCCTGACGGCTTCGACGCGCGCTTCTCGGCCACCGGCCGCCACTATCTCTACCGCATCCTCAACCGGCGCGCACCCTCGGCGCTGGAAAAGGGCAAGGTCTGGTGGGTGCCGAAGCGGCTCGACGCCGCCGCCATGCACGAGGCGGCCAAGCTGCTGCTCGGGCGGCATGATTTCACCACCTTCCGCTCGACGCAGTGCCAGGCCGACAGCCCGCTCAGAACGCTCGATCGTCTTGACGTCAGCCGGGAGGGCGATTTGATCGAGGTCAGGGCCTCGGCGCGCTCCTTCCTGCACAACCAGGTGCGCTCGATGGTCGGCTCGCTCAAGCGCGTCGGCGACGGCAGTTGGCGCGCCGCCGACCTCAAGGCAGCGCTCGACGCGCACGACCGCGCCGCCTGCGGCCAGGTGGCGCCGCCCGACGGGCTTTTCCTGATCGGCGTCGACTATCCGCAGACGTTCGCAGAAGCCCGGTAGGCTCGACCAGCGTTTCGGTTCAGAAAGATCAGCTCTCGATGCTGGTCGGTATGGTGATGCCGAGCAGCGCCTGCAGCCCGAACAACACGGCCAGCGACGCCACGAACATGCCGGCAAAGACAGCCGTGCCGACTGCCGCGCCCCTGCCGATGACGGCATTGGTCATGCGCCAGGTCAGCACCATCGACAGCGCAAACAAAACCAGCGACACCAGCCCCGAAACTTCGTCGGTCGACGGCAGGAAAAGCCTGATCAGCGCCGACGGCAGCATCAGCCAGGCGACGATCGCCGATGCCCAGTTGCTGGCGACGACATAGTGGACGAAGCGGCCGCCAAGGCCGAGGCGCGGCGCGACCAGCGCCAGGCCGACCAGCGGCAGCACCCAGGAGCCGATGTCGACCGTCGCCAGCCGCAGAAGCATGCTGAAGCGTCCGGCGAATGCGTTCGGGTCACCGATCTCGTTGGCGATGCCGACCCAGCCGACGATCAGCGCCGGCGCCGCCACGACTATGGCGAAGAAGGAATTCCAGAAACCGTCGGCCGAAAGGTCGAGCAGGCGCAGGCCGTCGGCCTTGCCGAGCATCAGCCGCCAGGCGCCGGCCAGCGAAGCGTAGGTTTCATCGGCCGAAAGCATGATCACACCGAATGCATGGTTAGGCTGCGCCTCGCTCGAACCAGTCTTCGATGAAGCGCTGGTAGATCCGCGTCAGCGTCTCGAGATCGGCAAGCGCGACGCGCTCATCGACCATGTGCATGGTCTTGCCGACCAGACCGAATTCGACCACCGGACAATAATCCTTGATGAAGCGGGCGTCTGAGGTGCCGCCCGAGGTCGACAGCGCCGGCTTCCTACCGATGGCCGTCTTGACCGATTGGCTGAGCGTTTCGATCAGCCGGTCGTCGCGGGTGAGAAACACATGGCTCGGCCGGTCGCGCCAGACAATATCGTAGTCGACCGGCGTTTTCTTGCCCGGCCGGTATTTTGTGCGCCCGGCCGCCTGGTCGAGCCGGTTGTGGATCTCGGCCTGGATGGTCTCGGCCGTCCATGTGTCGTTGAAGCGGATGTTGAAGGTCGCCGTCGCCCTCGCCGGGATGACGTTGGTGGCCGGGTTCCCGACATCGATGGAGGTCACTTCCAGATTGGTCGCCTGGAAATCCTTCGTTCCCTCGTCGAAGGCCGGATAGAGCAAGGCATCGACCAGACCCATCAGCCCGCGCACCGGGTTGTCGGCGAGCTGCGGATAGGCGGCGTGGCCCTGCCGGCCGTTGACGATGATGCTGCCGGACAGCGAGCCGCGCCGGCCGATCTTGATCATGTCGCCGAGCGCGTCCGGATTGGTTGGTTCGCCAACGATCGAGGCATCCCATTTCTCGCCCTTGCCGGCGGCCCATTCGAGCAGCTTTGTCGTGCCGTTGATCGCCGGGCCCTCTTCGTCGCCGGTGATCAGCAGCGAGACCGAGCCCTTCGGGCCGCCATTCTCCTCGACATGACGGGCCACCGCCGCGATGAAACAGGCGATGCCGCCCTTCATGTCGACGGCGCCTCGGCCATACATCTCGCCATTGGCGATTTCGGCGGCGAAGGGCGGGTGCGTCCAGGCGGCTTCGTCGCCGACCGGCACCACATCGATATGGCCGGCGAACATCAAATGTGGCCCGTTGCCGGAGCGCCGCGCATAGAGGTTTTCGATGTCCGGCGTGCCGTCCTCCGAAAACACCGGGCGCTCGACCGAGAAGCCCAGCGGCTTCAGCATGTCTTCCAGCGCGCCGAGCGCCCCGCCTTCGGCGGGCGTCACCGAGGCACAGCGGATCAGGGCGGCAAGGTTTGCGGCGGGGTCGGTCGGCAAATTCATGGGCAAAGCGATAGTCGAAAGCGGAAGGCCTGTCACGGCCAGACATCATGGCCGGCCATGGCGCCGACAATATGGTTTTCATGCCGTATAGTTGCGGGCCAACAATGGACTATCGCATGGCCAACAACGACAGCATGGTCGCAATCGCCGGCGCCGGCAGCATCGGCTGCTATGTCGGCGGCTGTCTGGCGCTGGCCGGCCGGCGGGTAATTCTGCTGGCACGGCCACGCATCGGCGATGTGGTGCGCAAGGATGGTTTGCGGGTCACCGATCTCGACGGCCGCGACCGCTGCGTGAGCCCGGAGGCGCTGTCGGCCACAGCCGATCCGGCGGCCGCCCTGCGCGATGCCGAGGTGATCCTGGTGACGGTCAAGAGCGGCGCGACGCAGGAGATGGCTGCGCTGATTGCCGCCAACGCCCGCCCGGATGCCATTGTGGTCAGCCTGCAGAACGGCGTCGACAATGCCGACAGGCTGCGGACAGGGTTGGCCGGCCGGCAAGTGCTTGCCGGCATGGTGCCCTTCAACGTCGTCCAGTCACCTGACGGCGAGCCACTGCGCGTGCACCGCGCCAGCGAGGGCCAGGTGATGATCGAGGACGGCGTGGCCGGCCTGGCCGAATTGTTTGCTGTCGAGGGGCTGGCAGTTGAAACCCATGGCGACATGACGGCGGTGCTGTGGGGCAAGCTGTTGATGAACCTGAACAACGCGCTGGTGGCGCTGTCCAACCTGCCTTTGGCCACCGAACTGGCAGACCGCCGCTGGCGGCTGATCCTGGCTGGCCAGATCGGCGAGGCGCTGGCGGCAATGAAGACTTGCGGCATCAAATCAGCACGGATTGCCGGCTTGCCCCCTGCGCTGATGCCAAAAGTGCTCCGCCTGCCGGACTGGCTGTTCAAGCGTCTGGCCCGACGCATGCTGGCCATCGACCCAGAGGCACGCTCGTCGATGTGGGACGATCTGCAGCGCGGCCGGCCGACGGAGATCGGCGAGCTGCAGGGCGCGGTGCTCAGCCTGGCGGAAAAGGCAGGCGTGCCGGCGCCTGTAACGGCGCGCGTCGCGGCTTTGGTGCGCGAGGCCGAGTGGCAAAGACAGGGCTCGCCCGGGCTGGCCCCGGAAGCGGTCAGGGCCTGATGGATCAGGATTGGTTCTTTTTCCCCCGTCGACCATCCTGAGGCCGGCCTTCGATCAGGGTGATCTTCTGCCAGATCTTGCGCGACAGGTTGGAGGCCAGGTTCTCGATGTCGTTGACGCCGTCGATGACGACGTTGTCATTGACGGACTGGGCGAACAGCGCGGCGATCTTGCCGGTGATCGACAGCATTTCCGAGCAATAGTCGAGATAGCGCGCCAGGTCGGCGGCGTTGGTGATGCGGACCGGCGAATGCGCGGTCGGCTTGAAACTGGCGGAAAGCGTCGCCGGATCCTTGGTCAGCTGGTGCATGTCGATGACATGGATCAGCGAGCGCAAGCCGTGCAGCTGGCGAAACACTTGCTTGCGCTTGATGCGCTCTTCCGAGCGGATCAGCGCCAGGAAGCCGACAATGGCGAGGATGACCATGTTGAGCGAAGCTTCGATGCCTTGCACCGACTGGACGGCGTCGCCGGGCTTGGAAATGCGGTCGAACGGCAGGACGGTGCCGACGAACAGGAACATCAGCGCCCCGGCGACGACGGCGGCGACGATGAGGCCACGCAGCCACCAGATCGGCGCTTCCAGCGCCTTGGCGCCCTTTGTCAGGTCGCGCGACAAGGAGACCAGCTCGGCGGCGACGCCGCGCAGGCCGGCATCGGGAAAACGCTCCGCGACGCGGTCCTGCAGTTTTTCGGCCGTCTCGATGATCAGTTTCGGATCAAGCGTGCGGTAGCGCATCGACCGGTCCCCGTCAGTCGGCCGGCGCGTTGGTGCGCCTACCGTAGCGGTTGGGTCCAGGCTGCCCGGGAAACAGGCAGAGCACCAGGAAGGCGATGATCGAGACGACCGGCACGAACAGCACCAGCGCCGCGATGCCTGGCTTGTCGAGATCGTGCAGCCGCTTCACCGCCAGCACGATGTTCGACCACAGCGAGGCGATGAAGGCGACGAAGAAGATGAACGACCACATGTTGCTCTCGGGCGAACCCTCCGCCACCAGCGTGAAGCGGTAGAGCGGGAAGGCCTGCACGATGGCCACCAGCAGCCCACCGAGAAAATAGGCCGCGCGGCTGACGCGGCCTGAAGTTTTGAAGAACAGCCAGATGAGGTCGGATTTTTCAGGCAAGCGGGTCCGGTCCATACTGATTGGCGCCCCTGGTGCCTTCGAGAATACCGAGCTCGACCAGCATCCAGATGCCGCCGATGATCGGCACGAGCCCGATCAGCGACCACCAGCCCGACTTGTCCCGGTCGTGCCAGCGTTTGGCGTAGACGGCGAAAACGCTATAGAGCATGGCGAGCGCGTAGATCACATACACAAAACCATAAGGCACGCCGTTGAATGTCGTGCCGATGATGTTGTCTATGATCGCCGCAACAAGCCCGCCGACGAATATCACGCCGACGCAGGCCCAGAGCTTGCCGCGATTGATGCGGCCTTCATAGCTGGTCAGAAGGAATTTCCAGTCCATGCTACCCCTCCATCTCGAACCAGCGCGACGGATTGTCGCGCCGGCGGAAGGTGCGTCCGTTTCCGGAAAAGATCAATCGCGCAGCAATTCGTTGATCGAGGTCTTGGAGCGGGTCTTGGCGTCGACCCGCTTGACGATGACGGCGCAGTAGAGGCTGGGGCCGGGCTCGTTGTTCGGGAAGGCCTTGCCCGGCATCGAGCCGGCGACGACGACGGAATTTGGCGGCACTTCGCCATAGAAGACCTCGCCGGTGGCGCGGTCGACGATCTTGGTCGACTGGCCGATGAACACACCCATGCCGAGCACCGAGCCTTCACGTACGATGCAGCCCTCGACCACTTCCGAGCGCGCGCCGATGAAGCAATTGTCCTCGATGATGGTCGGGCCGGCCTGCATCGGCTCCAGCACGCCGCCGATGCCGACGCCGCCCGAAAGATGCACGTTCTTGCCGATCTGGGCGCAGGAGCCGACCCCGACCCAGGTGTCGATCATGGTGCCTGTATCGACATAGGCGCCGACATTGACGAAGGACGGCATCAGCACCGCGCCCGGCGCGATATAGGCCGAGCGACGCACGATCGAGGAGGGTACGGCACGGAAGCCGGCCTTTTCGAAATCGACGGCACCCCAGCCGTCGAATTTCGACGGCACCTTGTCCCACCACACCGCCTCGCCCGGACCACCCTTGATGATCTCCATCGGGTTGAGCCGGAAGGAAAGCAGCACCGCTTTCTTCAGCCACTGGTTGACGTGCCACTTGCCATCGTCCTGCCGTTCGGCGACACGCACGGTGCCGCGGTCGAGCAGATCGAGCGCCGACTGGATGGCGTCGCGCGTCTCGCCCCGGGTCGCGGTCGAAATCGTGTCGCGCTCCTCGAAGGCCTTCTCGATGGTCTTTTCGAGGCTCGCCAGATCAGTCTTCGACATGATTTCGCTCCGTTACCAAGCTGTTAAGGGGCAGCGCCTTAACCTATTTTGAAAGTCGCGCGGACCCTATGTTAAGGCTTATTGGGGGTCAATCGCGAGTGCGCCATGGGACGGCGCAAGTGAATTATTGGGACGGGTAGAGCAAATGACGCCAATGGAAAAGGCGGGGTGGACGCCGCTGCCGCATTCGGACGAGGATCTGGAGCGCGCAAAGAGCGTGCCGGACACGCCGCAGACGCGCGCCGACACCTACCGTCTGGCCTGGAACGACCCCGAGTTCATGACACGGCGCGAATTGCGCGCGGTGCGGCTGCAGCTCGAGCTTCTGAAGCCGGAGATGATCCTCGCTGAACGCGGCATCCGTTCGACCGTGATCCTGTTCGGCGGCGCGCGCATTCCCGAGCCCGGCGGCGAAGCTTGGGCGGCGAAGAACGACACGCAGAAGAAGAACCTCGAGCTGAACAGCCGCTATTACGAGGAGGCGCGCAAGTTCGCCCGCCTCTGCTCGCAGCAGTCGGCCACCTCCTACTACCGAGAATTCGTCGTCGTCACCGGCGGCGGGCCTGGCGTCATGGAAGCCGGCAACCGCGGCGCCGACGATGTCGGCGCTCCGTCGATCGGCCTCAACATCGTGCTGCCGCACGAGCAGGCGCCGAACGCCTATGTGACGCCCGAGCTCTGCTTCAACTTCCACTATTTCGCCATCCGCAAGATGCATTTCGTCATGCGCGCCAAGGCGGTCGCGGTATTCCCCGGCGGCTTCGGCACGATGGACGAATTCTTCGAGACGCTGACGCTGATCCAGACCGGGCGCATGGAGCGCGTGCCGGTGATCCTGTTCGGCAAGTCCTTCTGGCAAAAGGCGATCGATCTCGATTTCCTGGCCGAACAGGGCACGATCACGCCCGGCGACCAAGACATCATCGATTTCGTCGACACCGCCGACGAGGCCTGGGGCATTATCAGCCGCTTTTACAATCTCTGACCCGCGTCTCAGGCCGGCACTTCGACGATCGCCGTGAGAAAACTGGCTAGATCGTCGGTGACGAAATCGACGTCGTCCTCGTTGGCCGGGTCGCGTTCCCAGATCTCCGAGAAGGTCGGCTCGAAATTGCGCGGCACCACCAGCACCGTGGTCATGCCGAGCGATTTCGGCACGGCCAGATTGCGGGCAAGGTCCTCGAACATCACCGCATTGTGGCCGGTGACGGCGTGCAGCTCGGCAAACCGCTCATAGGTCTGGCGTGCCGGCTTGGGGTTCAGCCCGGCCGCGACGATGTCGAAGATGGCGTCGAAATGCTCGAGTATACCGAGCTGGCGCGCGGTGCGTTCGGCATGCCTGCGATCGCCGTTGGTGAAGATGAACTTGCGCCCGGGCAACTGGCGGATGGCGGCTCCGAGGACCGGATCGGGCACCAGCCACGAATAGTCGATGTCATGGACCTTTTCGAGAAAATCGTCGGGGTCGATGCCGTGGCGCGTCATCAGGCCGTTCAGCGTCGTGCCATACTCTAGGTAGAGTTCCTTCTGCAGCTTGCGCGCCTCGTCGCGCGGCAGCGTCAGCAGCTCTCCGACATAGGCGGTCATCTTCACGTCGATCTGCGCGAACAGGTTCGAATGGTGCGGATAGAGCGTGTTGTCGAGATCGAACACCCAGTCGGTGACATGGGCGAAGCGTGCGGGGTCAGGCAGCGTGGTCATGCCTCCTTATGGCACGCTGGTCAGGTGCTTATCCACAACTTATGCGCGTCGAAAGATGTGAAAGTGGGGCCTCGTTTCAAATTTTAAGCATCGCCGAAAGGTGGTCTTCAGGGCTTGCTGGGCACACAAGCGGTTCTGTGGGAGCCAGCGATGAATCGCCTAATTCTGAAATCCGCCGCCGTCGCTTTCGGCTCGGTAGCAGTCTCGCTTTTGTTGACGCTGATCATCGTCCCCGCACTGGGCTTCCCGATCAGCCGCACGATCTGGCTGACCTCCACAGTCTGCCCACTGGCCCTTGCCTGGATCGCCAGTGCAACCACCTTTTGGCAGAGCGAGAGGTTGAAAAGCGCGCATCGCGAACTCGCCCGGGCACACGCCCAGCTTGCCGCCGCGCACCGGCGCCTGTCGGAAAAGGCCAGCCGCGACGACATGACCGGCATGCTCAACCGCGAGAGCTTCTTTGCTGCGCTCGACGGCTCGCGGCGCAAATCCGATCGCGGCGCGCTGCTGATCATCGATGCCGACCACTTCAAGAAGATCAATGACAGCTTCGGTCATCTGACCGGCGACGACGCGCTGCTCTTGATCGCCGCCGCCATCGAACGCGGTGTGCGCAGCGGCGACGTGCTCGGCCGCATCGGCGGCGAGGAATTCGCCGCCTTCCTGACCGGCGCCACCGAACAGGAGGCCAAACGCGTCGCCGAGCGCATCCGCCGGGAGGTCGAACTGATCCGCTTCCGTCCCGTCGACGAGCGGACGGTTCCGCTGACAGTCAGCATCGGCGGCACCACCTGCGGCGAAGGCATCGGCGTGTCCGACCTGATGCGCGCCGCCGACCGCCGGCTCTACGAGGCCAAGCATCGTGGCCGCAATCTCGCGATCCTCGACCGCGATGTCCCGGAAGCCGCCTGAGGCCCACAGCGCATCACTGCCTCTACCGGCGATCGGAAAATCCTAACCTTGTTTGCACTCAACCAGCCCGGTTACCCGGTTGTAGCAGGTCTTCCGGCGAGGTTGGCACGAAACTGGCTTTTCCTGACGGGCGTGTGCCGTTCAGGGAATGCCATGCGTGGATCGAAGCCCCCATCGAAAGACGTGCCATGACCTTCTTCACCGGGAATTTCTTCACCAGAAAAATGCCGCGCCGCATGATCGTGCAGATGCTCATCGCACTGCCGGCATTGTCGCTGTTCCGCAACCAGGCTGCCGTAGTCGACCCCGACGAGATCGTCGAGGTCAATGGCTGGATCCTCAAGCGGAGCGACCTCGCATGATTTTCGACAGTTACGAGGCCTTTCGCGCGGCCAACTTTCCGGCCAAGGTCTGCATCCTCGGTTCCGGTCCCGCCGGCACGACGATCGCCAGAAAGCTTGACGCCGCGGGCATTCCGGTTGTCGTGCTGGAGGCGGGCTCACGCGAATTCAGCGACGAGTCGCAGGATTTCTATCGCGGCACCACGGTAGGCGATCCCTATTTCGACCTCGACATCACGCGGCTGCGCTTCATGGGCGGCTCCTCGAACCATTGGGCCGGCTGGTGCCGCGTGCTCGACAGCCAAGATTTCGAGCCCAAGGCCTGGGCACCGGACACCGGCTGGCCGATCAGCCGTGCCGATATCGAGCCCTATCTGCCTGAGGTGCACGACATCCTCGAGCTCCCCGACTTCCGGCCGGATGTGCCGATTTCGGACGACATCCGCTGGACACAGCTGATCAAGAGCCCGGCTGTACGCTTTGGCGAAAAATTCGCCGACGAGCTGGACGCGAGCAAGAACATCGCCGTGGTGCTCAACACCTATGCCACCGAGCTCGCCGGCGACGGCAAGCGGGTGACCGGGGCCAGGCTGTGGTCGAGCGGCCAGGACGCCGGCGCCTTCAGTGCCGATTATTTCATCACCTGCACCGGCGGGCTGGAGAATTCGCGGCTGCTTCTGTGGTCGAACCAGCGCTCGAATGGCGGCGTCGTGCCGAACGCCACCGCGCTCGGCCGTTACTGGATGGAGCACCCGACCTTCGAGGGCGGCAATGCCATCCTCGCCGACTATGGCGAGTTCGAGGTCGATGCCGACAACGAGGCCTTCTTCTCGCCGACGCTGGCCGCGATGGAACGGCTGCAGATCATGAATTTCGGTATCAGGCTGATCGAAACGCCCTATCCCCATGTCAAGCGCCTGATCGCCGACCTTGCCTGCACGGCGCCTGACATGGCCGAATGGATGTCCTCCAGGCTCAACCAGAACCTGCGCTGCGCCGCCCAGCTCTATGTCGCCTGGGAACAGGCACCTCTGGCCTCGAACCAGATCGAACTGTCGAAGACCGATGTCGACCATGCCGGCGTGCCGCGCATCGAACTGCATTGGAAAAAGTCGGAACTGGAACGCCGCACCTTGCTGGAGGGGTTGAGACTGTTCGGCACGACGCTGGCTCAGAAGAATCTCGGCCGCGTTCGCATCGCCGACTGGATCGGCAATGGCGGGGACTATCCGACCAACGAGGAAACCGCCGGCCATCATCATATGGGCGGCACGCGCATGGGAACGGATGTGACTAGAAGCGTCGTCGACGCCAACTGCAAGGTCCATGGCATGGACAATCTCTATGTCGGCGGCTCCTCGGTGTTCTGCACGTCAGGCGAGTGCAACCCGACGACGACCATCACCGCACTGGCCTGCCGGTTGGGTGACCACCTTGGTAAGGTGATCGCCGTCTAGCGCAATTCCAGGAAAAGTGCGCGGCGGTTTTCCGTCCGGAATTGCGTACTTAGAGCGGGCCTAAAAACAGGCGGCGCCGGCACCCGGGAAGGCGGCCGGCGCTGCCTTGGGCGCGCCTTTGGGAAGACCGTACTGGGTTTAGAAGCCGTACACAGCAATGCGCACCAGCACGGCCGCGGCGGCCAGCGCCACCAGCAGGATGCCGAGGCCGATGGGCGACCCCCAGCCATACCATTCCATGGCCAGCTTGGCGTATTTGAACTCCTCCTCATGCGAGAGAGGGGCGCGGTGTTGGATCAAGCTCATCTTTTCACTCCTTGTTGGCGGCGGGTCCTTGCCTTGCGCAAGTCACAGCCGCATATTGATGCAATCGTCTTAATGTTAGACAGATTGATAGTTAGATGATCGAAATAAATTCGTCAACCAAAAATCCCGCCGAAATGGCCGAGGCGATCAGCCTCGCCATCATGCGCTGGCAGGATACGACGCAGGCCTATGACGAGGCGGTGGGCGCAAAGCTTGGGCTGAACGCGGCCGAGCGGCATTGCCTCGGGCTGCTCTGTGGCGGCCCGCAATCGGCAGGCGCGGTCGCGGTCGCGACGGGCTTGACGCCGGCCGCCGTCACCGCGCTGATCGACCGGCTGGAGGCACGCGGGTTCCTCACTCGCACGCGCAGCCTGGAAGACAGGCGCAAGGTGGTCATCGAGGCGACGGAGCGCACGCGGGACCTGTCGGCGCGCTATTACGGCGCCATTGCTCAGGAGGGGCAAAAGATGATGGCCAGCTTCAGCGATGCCGAACTGGCCACCATATTGCGTTTCACCACCGCGGCACTCGACCTGCAGCGCGAGCAGCTTGCCCGTCTGAAGACCGAGGCCGGCTGAGTGGTCAGACGGCTGCCGGGTCGAGCGCCGGCTTGCCCTTGCTGCGTCCGACGATGCCGGCCATGTCGGCGGTCTGGAAGGCATCGCGCAGGACATCGAAGGACGGCAGCACGAAATAGGCGCGCTGGAACTTGTCGATCTCGTAGCCGGTGCGCATCACCGTTTCGAGGTCGAAGGGCACATGATGCGCGTCGTTTCCCTCAACGGCGAACTGCAGCTCGGTGAAGGATGACATCAGCCCGGCGCCAAAGGCCTTCAACGGCTGGCCGGCCTCCTGCATCAGCCCGTATTCGGCGGTGTACCAGTAGAGGCGGGTGATCATCTCGTCACCGCCGAGCGCGATCACGTCCTCGGCCTTCTGGCCATACATCTGCATGAAATCCGCGAAGACCGGCTGAGTCAGGATCGGCACATGGCCGAAGAAGTCGTGGAACATGTCCGGCTCGACAATGTAGTCGAGCTCATCTCGCGTCCTGAGCCAGTTGGTCACCGGGAAGCGGCGGTTGGCGAGATGGTCGAAGAACGGCGCGGCGGGGATCAGCCCCGGCACGGCGACGATTTCCCAGCCGGTGAGCTTGCGCAGCTTTTCGCTGACCGCATCGAAGTCCGGGATCCTGTCAAGCAGGCCAAGAGCTGCAACACCGTCGAGATAGGAGTGATGGGCCAGCTTCCGCGTCAGCTTCGTCTGGCGGTCGCACAGCGTGCGCCACACCGCCTGCTCGTCGGCGCTGTAGTCATAGCCCTGCGCCACGGTGAAATCGGCGCGGCAGACCGAATAATCGCCGCGCAGCCCCTGCGCCGCACATTCCCTTGCATAGTCGGCAACGCTCATTGTCATGGCTCTTCTCCTCATGAATTCATGGCCAATCGTGGAGCAATTCTAGCCCGAGACGGCGAGGCATATCCGCTTTGATGATGGCCTAAACGCAGCATTTGAGGTAAAAGGCGCTATCGGAAAGCTGTTGGAGAGTGAAAATGCCTCAGTTTGACGAATTCGAAATCAGGATGCTCGACATCCTGCAGCGCGACGGACGCAAGCCGGTGTCGGAGCTCGCCCAGGAAATCGGGCTGTCGACAACGCCTTGCGCGCGCCGCTTCGAGGCCCTGCAGGACACCGGCGTCATCAAGGGCTTTGCCGCCGTCATCAGCCGTCGCGCCGTCGGCCTGACGGTTGAGGTGTTCATCCAGGTGCGCCTGGTCAGCCATAGCGACGGCTCGCCGGAAAGCTTCATCGCCGCCGTTCAGCGCATGGACGAGGTGTCCGCCTGCTGGACGATGACCGGCGACCACGACTTCCTCCTGCATGTCATGGTGCCGTCGGTCGACGAGCTCAACCACTTCGTCATGCACCGGCTGATGCGGCTTGATGGCGTGCGCGACGTTCACACCCAGCTCGTGCTGCAGAACATCAAGGGCCCGGGCCATGTGCCGCTCGCGCATTTGCGCCGATAAGGTTCGTACTGGCATTTCTGCGGGAAAGCTGCACGCAAACTGCGCAAGAGAGCCAACTCGCCATCCAGATCGCCGGGTAGGACACGCGGACCACCATTGCAAAGGGGTCCGCCATGAACATCGTCCTAATCAATCCGCCGCACACCGCCATCGGCAGCCGCGTGCCGGACGACCATCTGCCGCGGCTCGGGCTCCTGGCGCTGGGCGGTCCACTGCTCGACGCCGGCCATCTTGTGCGCCTCGTCGATGCGGAATTTGGTCCGATGCCGCTTGCTGTACTCATCCTCGACGCCTTGGGCGGCCAGCCAGACTGCGTCCTCATCGGCCATTCCGGCTCGACCTCGGCGCATCCGACGGCCTTGCGCATCGCGCAGATGATCAAGGCTCAAGCCCCGGCGACGATCGTCATCTATGGCGGCGTGTTCCCGACTTATCACTGGCGTGACATTCTCGCTGAAACGGATGCCTTCGACTTCATCGTGCGCGGCGAGGGCGAGGCCACCATCGCAGCACTCATCGAGGCGCTGCAACGGCGCGAGCCGCTGTCTGAGGTGCATGGCATCGCCTTTCGCGACGATTTGCGCCGCCCCTTCGCCACCCAGCCGGCGAAGACGATCGCCAATCTCGACGATTATCGTGTCGGCTGGGAGCTGATCGACCACCGCCGCTACAGCTATTGGGGCGGCAAGCGCGCCGTGGTCATGCAGTTCTCGCGTGGCTGTCCGCATCTGTGCAACTATTGCGGCCAGCGCGGTTTCTGGACCCGCTGGCGGCACCGCGATCCAAAGAAGTTCGCGCAGGAGATCGCCTGGCTGCATCGCGAGCACGGCGTCGAACTGATCAACGTCGCCGACGAGAACCCGACGGTTTCGAAGAAGGCATGGCGCGCCTTCCTCGACGCGCTGATCGCCGAGAACGTGCCGGTGCTGATCGTTGGCTCGACCCGCGCCGACGACATCGTGCGCGACGCCGACATCCTGCATCTCTATCGCAAGGCAGGCGTCATCCGCTGGCTGCTCGGCATGGAAAACACCGACGAACAGACGCTGCAATTGATTCGCAAGGGCGGCAGCACCTCCTCCGACCGCGAGGCGATCCGGCTGCTCAGGCAGCATGGCATCCTGTCGATGGCGACCTGGGTGGCCGGCTTCGAGGACGAAGGCTTACGCGACCTCTGGCGCGGCTTCCGCCAATTGATCGCCTATGACCCGGACCAGATCCAGGCGCTCTATGTCACCCCGCACCGCTGGACGCCGTTCTTCCGTATCGCCAGGGACCGCAAGGTGATCCAACTGGACGCCCACCTTTGGGACTACAAGCACCAGGTTCTGCAGATGACCCGACTCAAACCCTGGATGCTGTTCTTCAGCGTCAAGCTGATCGAACTGGCGGTACAGTCGCGACCGAAGGCGCTGGCGCGCATCCTGTTCCATAAGGATCCCGAGCAGCGCCATTCGATGCGCTGGTACACGCAGATGGGCCGCCGCGTCTGGTTCCGCGAGGTCTGGGGTTTTCTCGTCCGCGACCGCCGCCTGAAGGACGGCCCGACGCTGGCCGAATTCTGGGGCGCACCGCAGGATGCCGAGGAGGAATCGATGATTGTCCAACGCCCGGCGCGGAAGCCGGCCATTCCCGGCATGGGCAATCTCGAAGCTCCGGCTGCGAAAAGATTAGCCGGCTGACAAGCCGTTACGGCACGATCAGCGTGCCGGCGCCGTGCTCGGTGAACAGTTCCAGCAGCACCGAATGCGGCGTCTTGCCGTTGAGGATGACGACGCCTTCGACGCCGCGCTCTATCGCCTCGATGCAGGTCTCGACCTTGGGGATCATGCCGCCCGACACCGTACCGTCCTTGATCAGCGCCTTGGCCTCGGCCACCGTCAGCTCGTCGATCAGTTTCTTGTTCTTGTCGAGCACGCCGGGCACGTCAGTCAGGAACAACAGGCGCGAGGCCTGGCAGGCGCCGGCGATGGCGCCGGCGAAAGTGTCGGCATTGATGTTGTAGGTATGGCCGTCGCGGCCAGGCGCCACCGGCGCCAGCACCGGAATCATTTCGGAGCGCGCCAGGAGATCGAGCAACGTGCGGTCGACCTCCACCGGTTCGCCGACGAAGCCGAGGTCCAGCACACGCTCGATGTTGGAATCCGGGTCGATCATGGTCTTGCGCGCCTTTTCGGCGAACACCATGTTGCCGTCCTTGCCGCACAGGCCGATTGCCCACTCGCCCTCGGCATTGATCAGTGCCACGATCTCCTTGTTGATCGAACCGGCCAGCACCATCTCGACGATCTCGACCGTTTTCTGGTCGGTGACACGCAGGCCGCCCTCGAACTTCGATTCGATGCCCATCTTGTTGAGCATGGCGCCGATCTGCGGCCCGCCGCCATGGACGACGATCGGGTTGACGCCGGATTGCTTCAACAGCGCGATGTCACGGGCAAAGGCCTTGCCGAGCTCGATGTCGCCCATGGCATGGCCGCCATACTTCACCACCACCGTCTTGTTCTCGTAGCGCTGCATGTAGGGCAGAGCCCTGGAGAGCAGCGCGGCCTGCATTTCGGCGGTGGCGGCGATGTCCGTCATCGGTATGGATCCCAGCTTGGCATGAACGGCGGCGTCTTAGCGGGAATTGGCGCAGGCCGCAAACGGCTTTGCTGTCACAAATTGATGAAATCGCGTGCTGCGGGACCTAGGCCGGCGCCTTGAGCGGTGCCCGCCGCTTCTGCCAGCCGGAAATCTTCTCCATCTGCGCGGCGAAGGACAACAGCGTCTCCTCGTCGCCTGGGCGTCCGGCGGCCTGGATGCCGAGCGGCAGCCCGGCCGCGGTGACATGGACGGGCAGCGCAATCGATGGCTGGCCGCTGACATTCTGGATCGCCGGCCAGTGGGTGAACCACAGGCTCTTGTCCATCAATTGCCCGAACAGCGACTCAATCTTCAAAAGCCGGGTGAGGTGCATCTTGTCCAGCATGTTCTCGATGAATTCGTCGGCGCCCTTCGGGTCCATGGCGCCGCAGGCGAGCGGCGGGTGCGCGATGATCGGCATCAGCACGGCGTCATACTGCGCGGTCTCACTGATAAGCTGGCGCGACGTAGCATGCAGCCGCTGCAGGATCTCATAGATCTCGCCGGCCGGAATGATCTCGCCGAAGCGGCTGAGCACGCGCGTGGTGCGCTCGATGTCACCGGCAACAGAGCGGCCGACGCGCAAGGCCTCGGCACGCATGGTACCGGCCACGGCGGAAGCCACCGTCTTGCAGAAATCGGCCATGAAGTCGCGATCGATATAGTGCAGGTCGATCTCCTCGACCGTATGGCCGCCCTCGCGCGCCAGCGCCACCGCCGTGTCCAGCGCCGTCAACGTCTCGACCGAAATCGGCAGGCCGAGCGGCGATTTCCGGTAGACGGCGAGCTTGAGCTTGCCGGGATCGCGCGCCGCCGCGGCGGCAAAACTGCCTTTCGGCGACGGTGCGGCATAGGGTGACAGCGGATCGGCGCCGTGGGTCAGGTCGAGCAGCAGCGCCGTATCGCGGACCGAGCGGCGACCGCGTGGTCGACGACCATGCCGTACCAGCTCTCGCTGACCAGCGGCGTCAGCGGCACGCGGCCGCGCGAGGTTTTCAGCCCGACCAGCCCGCTGCAGGCCGACGGCACGCGGATAGAGCCGCCGCCGTCCGAGGCGTGCGCCGCCGGCACCACGCCGGCCGCCACCAGCGCGGCGGCGCCCCCGGAAGAGCCGCCCGTCGTATGGCCCGTATCCCACGGATTGCGGGTGATGCCGAACGCGGCCGACTCGGTCATCAGCCTCAGCCCGTGCTCGGGCGAGGTGCTGGTGGCGATCGGAATGAGACCGGCGGCAAGATAGCGCTCGGTCATCACCGAATTGAAGTCGGCGGTGAAAGCCGGAATGCGGCTGCCGCCATGGGTCGGCACGCCTTTGATGGCGATGCCGAGATCCTTGATCGCGAAGGGCACGCCGGCTAGCGGCAGCTTGCGGTCGACGGTTTTGGCGCGCGATCGCGCCGCGTCGTAGAGCGGCTCGGCGATGGCGTTGATATCGGGGCGGGTCGCCTCGGCCCGCGCGATCGCCGCATCGACAAGCTCCTGCGGCGAGACCTCTCCTTGCTGCACCAGCCCGGCCAGGCCGGTTGCATCCTGCTCCCACAACACCCGTTCAACCGACATCGCCGCCCTCTCCCGCCTGGCCGGAGGCTAGCCGCAGGCGATTTCCTTGGCAACGGCGCATGATTTGTCGGCGGCAAGCAGGCGCGCCTGGGTGGTGAACAACATCGTTTCCGCGATTGCAAATATAACGCAATCGCCTAATTTGCGGCATGGCGCCGCAGGACATCAGCAAGCTGATCGTCCGGACTTCGATGAAGGACCGGGCCGCGTTCGATCTGCTCTACAGGCAGACAAGCGCGAAACTTTTCGGCGTCTGCCTTCGTGTATTGAACGACCGGGGAGATGCGGAAGAAGCGCTTCAGGAAGTCTTCGTCAAGATATGGACCAAGGCGGACCGTTTCGCTGTCTCTGATCTGAGCCCGATTTCCTGGCTGGTGGCCATTGCGCGCAATCATGCGATCGATCGCATCAGGGCGCGGCGGGTGCCTGCCGCCCATATCGATGCCGCGCTCGACGTGGCCGATCCGGCGCCGGGACCGGAGGCCATGGTTGTGGCGGGCGGTGAGTCCGAACGCATCTACCATTGTCTCGATGAACTTGAAAAGGACCGGGCGGCGGCCGTCCGGGGCGCCTATCTCAACGGCGAAAGTTATGCCGAACTTGCGGAGCGCCATCGCGTGCCGCTGAACACGATGCGTACCTGGCTGCGGCGCAGCCTGTTGAAGCTCAGGGAATGCCTGGAAAGATGACGCTGGCAGAGGACAACGGACCGGAACGTGGAGGCGACGACCTGTTCGCCGCCGAATACGTTCTTGGCGTGCTCGCCACGGACGAGCGCCAGATCGCGGCCCGCCGCATCGACACCGAATCCGGTTTCGCCCGCCTGGTCGACAGCTGGGAAGTGCATTTTTCGCCGATGGCCGCCGCCTATCCCGAGGTAGAGCCTCCGGCCTCGGTCAAACCGGCGGTCGACCGCCGGCTGTTCGCCTCCTCGTCGACTGCGACACAGCCAAGCGCCGGCCTCTGGTCGAGCCTTGGCTTCTGGCGCGGCCTTGCCGCGTCGGCCGTCGCCGCGCTCGCCATCTACGTCGCCGTGCCCTACCTCAACCCGCCGGTCGTTGCGCCGCAGGAGCGGCTTGTCGCCTCGCTGGCGGCCGACGGCAGCGACGTCAAATATCTCGTCGTCTATGACGCGGCGCGCCGCGATGTCGGCCTGTCGCTGGTTTCCGGTGAGCGTGCCGCCGGCAAGGACTTCGAGCTGTGGATGATCGAGGGCAAGAATGCCCCGGTCTCGATGGGCGTCATCCCGGCTGGCCAGATCACGCACCTGGCGGTTACGCCGGCTGTCCAGCAGAAGCTCGCGCAAGGCGCCGTGCTTGCCGTCAGCGTCGAGCCGACAGGTGGCTCGCCGACCGGCCAGCCGACCGGGCCTGTCGTCGCCGCGGGCGATCTCAAAGGCATATGATCTCCCATTTTTGACTTGCGGCATAAGCAGATTTCAAATCTATCTGCCATGGTAGTTGGATCCTGCAAGCATGCAAGCTGGCAAAAGATCGTACGGGGAGATTCCATTCATCAGCCTTCGAGGCAAAACTTTTTTGTCGATCGACGAAACTCACGCCTTTCTACCCCGTATCTCCTTGCGTTCCCAAAAACGGGAAACAATATCCAGAGGAGATAGAAATCATGCGTAAACTCGCCACCCTTTTGCTTGCCGGCACGATCGCCGTTTCCGCGCTCGGCGCTGCAGCCTATGCCGCCAATCCGATGGTTGGAGGCGCCCCGATGTATGCCAAGAAGAACATCATCGAGAACGCCGTCAATTCGAAGGACCACACCACGCTGGTTGCAGCCGTCAAGGCAGCCGGCCTGGTCGACACCCTGCAAAGCGCCGGTCCCTTCACCGTGTTCGCGCCGACCAACGAGGCCTTCGCCGCGCTTCCGGCCGGCACCGTCGAAACGCTGCTCAAGCCCGAGAACAAGGACAAGCTGACCAAGATCCTGACCTGCCATGTTATCGGCGCCAAGGCGCTGGCGGCTGACGTGACCAAGATGGTCAGCGATGATGGCGGCGCGCACAAGGCCAAGACCGCCGGCGGTTGCGAACTGACGCTCAAGGCCGATGGCGGCAAGGTCACCGTCACCGACGAGAACGGCAACGTCGCCAATGTGACGATCGCCGATGTCGAGCAGTCGAACGGCGTCATCCACGTCATCGACAAGGTTCTCTTGCCGAAGATGTAACAAAGGGCCTGCTGCCGGCGAACTGGCAGCAAGCACCCTGCCGATCGCGCGGGTCAATGACCGCGCGATCGGCAAGCGTTCGCTCCGCAGCGTTGCTCCAGGGATGGAGCCGGTGCGGAGTGTTCGTTTTCAGGACCGTCACCGGCTTTTGATTTCCGGCTGGCGGTCTAATCTGGCAAATTGATAGCAGGAGGAATGGCATGACCCGTCGCGACTTTCTCTGGAGCGGCGCTGCCGCCATGGCATTGTTGGCCGGCACGGCGGCAATGCTGCGCATGGGAGGGCCCAAGGATGCGCTGGCGGCCCAGACCTTCGAGGTGACCAAAACCGACGCCGAGTGGCACGCCATCCTGTCCGACGCGGCCTACAACGTGCTGCGCAAGGAAGGCACGGAATACCCCGGCACCAGCCCGCTGCTCAACGAGCACCGCAAGGGCGTTTTCGCCTGCGCCGGCTGCGACCTGCCGCTCTATTCGTCCGAGACCAAGTTCGATTCCGGCACCGGCTGGCCGAGCTTCTGGCAGGAGATCCCCAATGCTGTCGGCAAGACCGTGGACCGCTCGCTCGGCATGACCCGCACCGAAGTCCACTGCCGCCGTTGCGGCGGCCATCTCGGCCATGTCTTCGACGACGGGCCGCCGCCGACCGGCCTGCGCCACTGCATCAACGGCGTCGCACTGACCTTCAAGCCGGCTGCGGCCTAGATCAGGCGAAAATTTGGAATTGCGGCTGTGAGGCGAGCGGTTACTGCCCCCGGCGCCGTGCTTATCCGGCCCGACGGCTATGTGGCCTGGGTTGGCGGGCCAACGCCGACGCCGCTGGCCGACGTGCTGACCAGATGGTTCGGACCGCCTGGCGCGGCATAGCACCGGCATAGCCAATGTCCTGATATGGAGGGATGGTTTGATCTTTTAGCATGACCCCGGAAATCGTTTCCAATTTCCGGGGTCATGCGCGAGAGCGCCAGGCGGGGTTCCGGCGCTCTCAATGGCCTCCGCCGCCACCGCCGCCCTGTTCGGGCGGCTTGCGGATGAACAGGACGAAAAGCCCCAGCGTCGCGAACAGCACCGTCAGCATGAAGAACACGTCCATGAAGGACAGCAGCGCCGCCTGCTGCTGGACCATGCCCGACAGTTTGGAGATCGCTGCCTTGGAGGCATCGAGCCCGGCGGTCTGCTCGAAGTTGAGCGTCATGTTCTGCAGCTTGGTCTGGGCCTCGGCGCTGCCCCACTGCACATGTTCGGCAAGCCTTGCATAGTGGAAGGCGTTGCGGTCGATCAGCACCGTGTTGATGAGGGCGAGGCCGACGGCGCCGCCGAGATTGCGGGTGAGGTTGAACAGGCCCGACGCATTCTTCAGCCGATCCGGCGGCAATGTGCCCAGCGCGATGTTGTTGATCGGCACCATGCACAGCATCATCGAACAGCCGCGCAGGATCTGCGGGATCAGCAGTTCATAAAAATCCCAGTCAGCGGTCAGATGCGTCATCCACCACGTGCCGGTGGCAAAGCCGAAGAAGCCGATCATCATCATCAGCCGCAAATCGATCTTGTTCGACAAGATGCCGGCGACGGGCGCGGTGAAGAACATCGCCAGGCCGCTGACGAACAGCGCCTCGCCGATCATCATCGAATCGTAGCCGCGGATACGGCCGAGGAACACCGGATAGAGATAGGTGAGTCCGTACAGGCCGATGCCGACGACGAAAGAGAACAGCGAGCCGAAGGCGAAGTTGACGTTGCTGAAAGCCCTGAGGTCGACGATCGGCTCCTCGGCGGTGAAGACGCGCCAGAAGAACACCACCGCGCCGACGGTCATGATGATGGCGCAGGCGAAAACCGCCGGCTCCTGCAGCCAGTCGTGGTTCGGGCCTTCCTCCAGCACATATTCCATGCAGCCGAGGAAGGCGGCCATGCCGATCAGGCCCCACCAGTCGAACTTGCTGAACAGCTTGAGGTTGGGCTTGTCGAAATCGATCAGCGACCAGGCCGCCGTCGCCACCAGGATGCCCGGCACGACATTGATCAGGAACAGCCAGTGCCAGGACATGGCGTGGCTGATATAGCCGCCGACCGTCGGGCCGATGGTCGGCGCCAGCGTCGCCACCAGGCCGATCATCGGCGAGACGAAGGCGCGGCGCGACGGCGGGAAGATGGTGAAGGCGGCAGCGAAGACGCTGGGGATCATGCCGCCGCCGATAAAACCCTGGATGGCGCGGTAGACGATCATCTGGTCGATGTTGGTGGCCGTCGCCGCCAGCGCGCTGGCGGCGGTGAAGCCCGCCGCCGAAACCGTGAACAGCACGCGCGTCGACAGCATCCGGCTGAGGAAGCCGGACAGCGGGATCATCACCACCTCGGCGATCAAATAGGCGGTCTGCACCCACGGGATCTCGTCGGAGCTGGCGCTGAGGCCCGCCTGGATCTCGGACAGCGAAGCCGAGACGATCTGGATGTCCAGGATTGCCATGAACATGCCGAACACCATCGCCAGGAAGGCGATGACGCGGCGAACCGGTATGTGGTCGGCCTGCGCCGGAATGGCCGGTACCGATCCTGCGGTCAGGGTTGCGGTCGCCATGACACTGCTCCCGAGGTTCGCTTACTTCGAGGCAGCCGGCGCGGTGCGGCTGTCGACGGCGACGACGACGCTGAGGCCTGCCCGCAGCCTGCCGGTCTTCAGGACGTCCGCCGGCACGTCGATGCGCACCGGGATACGCTGCACGACCTTGGTGAAGTTGCCGGTCGCGTTTTCCGGCGGCAGCAGCGAGAACACGGCACCCGAGGCCGGCGCCAGCGACGACACCGTGCCTTCGAAATCCTGGCCGTCGGTCGCATCGACCGAAATCCTGACCTTTTCGCCGGGCACCAGCCGGGCAAGCTGCGTCTCCTTGAAGTTGGCGACGATGTAGAGCTTGTCCATCGGCACGATGACCGCGAGCTTCTGTCCGGGGCTGACCAGGTCGCCCTGTTCGACCGAACGATTGCCGACGACGCCGTCATAGGGCGCCTTGAGCACGGTGAAGGAGAGGTCGCGTGCCGCCTTGTCGTGGCTGAGCTGCAGCGAGGCCAGCGTGCTGGCAGATTCGGCGCGCTGCGCCTCGAGCACGCCGATATTGGCCTGCGCCGCCGCGATCTGGGCGTCGGCACCGACAAGCGCGGCCTTGGCCTGATCGAGGGCGGTCTGGGCGTCGTCGAGCTGCGCCTGCGTGCCGACATGCGTCTTCAGCAATTGCGCCGCGCGCTGCTGGGCGCGACCGGCATTGTCGGCCGCGGCTTGATCGGCGGTCTTCTGCGCCTCAGCCTGCTGGAGCGAGGCCTGTGCAGCCTTGGTCTGCGCGTCTATGCGGTCGAGCGTCTTGCTCAAGGTGGCGATCTGCGCCTCAGCCTGGGCTACGGCTATCTTGTAGTCGCCGGAATCGATCGTCAGCAGCGGGTCGCCGGCCTTGACCTGCTGGTTCTCGCTCACCTTGACCTGGTCGACATAGCCGGAAATCTTCGGCGAGACGAACGCCATGTCGGCCTGGACATAGGCGTCGTCGGTTGAGATCATGAAGCGGCCGTCGGTCCAGTAATCGTAGCCGTACCAGGCGCCGGCGCCGAGCAATCCGAGCCCGATGATGGGCAAAAGCAGGGAGCGCACCGAGCGCTTCTTCTTCGCCGGCGCCTCGGCCGGTGCGTCGGTGACGGGCTGCAAGGGCACTTCCGGCGCTTCGGTCGACGGCGCGACCTTGGCATTGGGGAATGGACGGACTTCGGCGGTGACGGGCGCGTTCGAGGACATGATATCTCTCTATCGGTCTATATAAGCGAAACCTGTTAGACTGAACCGTTCGGTTCGATATGGGCGTTGACTTAGCGCCAAAACGGGCCCATATCAAGGGCAATCGAACCGTTCGGTTCGAATTATTTTGCGAGGTGTGACTTTTATGGCCGAAACACTATCCGACACCGGCAAGGACCAGTGCGATGTGCTGGACAGCCTGCGTCGCGGTCGCCCGGCGGCCGGACAGGATCCGGTCAAACGCAGCCAGATTATCGAAGGCGCCCGCCGCGTCTTCATCGACAAGGGCTTCGAAGCCGCGTCGATGAACGACATCACGCGCGAGGCCGGTGTCTCCAAGGGCACGATCTACGTCTATTTCGCCAACAAGGAAGAGCTGTTCGAGGCGCTGATCGAGGAAGAGCGCGGCACGATCTTCAAGAATATGTACGACATGCTCGACCGCGCCGACGATCTTCGCCAGACGCTGGTGAAGTTCGGCAAGGTGCTATCGCTCAAGATCACATCGGCCAAGGTGATCCAGGCGCAGCGCACGGTGATCGGCGCGGCGGACAGAATACCCGACATGGGCGCGCGGTTTTACGAACGCGGCCCGAAACGCGGCCATGACAGGGTGGCGGCTTTTCTCAATGCCGCGATCGAACGCGGCCTGCTCAAGATCGACGATGTCGATCTTGCCGCCTATCAGTTCACGGAACTCTGCCTGGCCGGCCTTTTCCGCCAATGCATGTTCGCCTACCGTACCAAGGCCCCGAGCCAGGAGGAAATCGACCATGTCGTCAGGTCGGGCGTCGCCATGTTCCTGAAGGCCTACGGCACCGAAAGGCTTGCCGAGGAAGAAAGCCACCAGATGATTGCGCTGGAGGCGAAGCGCTGACTTGTTGGCGCAATTCCGGACGGAAAACCGCTACACACTTTTCTTGGAATTGCTTTAGCCACCATTGGCGGCGAGCACGATCGCTGCGCGCAATTCCTCGAGGCCCTCGCTCTTCTCCGACGATGTCGCCAGAACGAACGGAAACGCTGCCGGCCGCTTCTTGATCTTGGCAAGCGTCTCCTCGATCAGCCGCGGCACGCCGGCCGCCTTGATCTTGTCGGTCTTGGTCAGCACGATCTGGTAGGACACAGCCGCCTTGTCGAGCAGCGACAGCACTTCGTCGTCCTTGGCCTTGATGCCGTGGCGGGCGTCGATCAGCACATAGACGCGTTTCAGCGTCACGCGGCCCTTGAGATAGTCGAAAACCAGCTTCGTCCAGTCGTCGACCTTTTCCTTCGGCGCGCTCGCATAGCCGTAGCCCGGCATGTCGACCAGCGCCATCGGCGGCAGGTCGGTGCCTTCGCCGGAAAACCCGCCCGGCACGAAATAGTTGAGTTCCTGCGTGCGCCCCGGCGTGTTGGAGGTGCGCGCCAGCCCCTTTTGGTTGACCAGCGCGTTGATCAGCGACGACTTGCCGACATTCGAGCGGCCGGCGAAGGCGATCTCCGGCGGCCCCTCCGGCGGCAGGAATTTCATCGCCGGCACGCCGCGGATGAAGATCCAGGCCTGCGTGAACAGTTCGGGAGCGATCACGGTCTTGTCCAGGGCGTTCAAACGGCGGCCTCCAGCCGGGCAATGTCGGCGCCCCTGATGGCATTGAGGTTGCGGCTGATCTTGTCTACCGGCCAGTTCCACCATGCCGCCATCAGCAGCCGCCGGACTGTCTTGTCGTCGAAGCGCATTTTCACCACCTTGGCCGCATTTCCGGCAACGATCGCATAGGGCGGCACGTCGTGCGTGACAACCGACTTTGCCGCGACGATGGCGCCATGGCCGATCGTCACACCGGGCATTATCACCGCGTCCATGCCGATCCATACATCATTGCCGAGCACCGTGTCGCCGCGTATTTCCTTCGACCATGTCTTTGGGTCGAAACCCTCTTCCCAGCCATGGCCGAAGATGTTGAACGGATAGGTCGAGAAGCCGGACATGGCGTGGTTGGCGCCGTTCATGATGAAGCGCGCGCCCTCGGCGATGGCGCAGAACTTGCCGATGATCAGTCTGTCGCCGATGAACGGGTAGTGGTGCAGCACGCAGCGCTCGGCAAATTTGTCGGGCCCGTCCGGGTCGTCATAATAGGTGAAGTCGCCGATTTCGATGTTCGGCGCGTTGACCAGCCCTTTCAGGAAACCGACGCGCATATGCATCGGGATCGGATGCTTGATGTTTGGGTTGGGTCCGCTCATGGCCTGGCTCCGTATCATCTCGGGCAGGTCCAAAATAGCGTGATTTGGGGCGAGATAAACCGGGGTCCCGCGAAGGACGACAGGACCCCGGTCGCCGGGACGGCCTCCCAAACACCGGCGCGTCTGCGCCGGAAGCCGTCACCGTGGCGTGGTGTCTTGCCGCGACTGATAACATGACGATCGGCAAACCCCTTCGCAGCTTCCCTCAAGCCGCGCGCGCTGCGAGGTCGCAACACAACAGCTACGGCGCGCGGCGAGCCGGAGTTTCGCCGGTTACAAAATGTGATCCGGCAGCAAAAACCCCGGACGAACCGGGGTTTTCGAAACCTTGTGGGGGTCGGGGGCGCCCGCTATTCCGCGGGCGAGGGTTTCTTGCGGAACAACGCCACCAGATTGTCCCATAGCTCGATCTTGGCGCCCTGGCGCTTCATGATCACGCCTTGCTGCAGGATCGACAGCAGGTTGTTCCAGGCCCAGTAGATGACCAGGCCGGCGGGGAAGCCCGCCATCATGAAGGTGAAGATCACCGGCATCCAGGTGAAGATCGCGGCCTGCGTCGGGTCCGGCGGCGTCGGGTTCATGCGCATCTGCAGGAACATGGTGATGCCCATGACCAGCGGCCAAACGCCGATCATCAACATATGCGGCAGCGTGATCGGAATGAGACCGAACAGGTTGAACAGCGATGTCGGATCGGGTGCGGCCAGATCCTGGATCCAGCCGAAGAACGGTGCGTGCCGCATCTCGATGGTGATGTAGAGCACCTTGTAGAGCGCGAAGAACACCGGGATCTGCAGCGCCACCGGCCAGCAGCCGGCGATCGGATTGATCTTCTCCGTCTTGTAGAGCTCCATCATCGCCTGCTGCTGCTTCATCTTGTCGTCCGCGTATTTCTCGCGGATCTCGAGCATCTTCGGCTGCACCTTCTTCATGTTCGCCATCGACGCGTAGGACTTGTTGGCGAGCGGGAAGAAGATGGCCTTGACGACGACGGTAGTGGCGAGGATGGCCAGGCCGAAATTGCCGAAGAATTTGTAGAGCGTGTCGATCAGCCAGAACATCGGCTTGGTGATGAAGTGGAACCAGCCCCAATCGATCAGCAGGTCGAACCGCTTGATGTTGCGATCCTCGGCATAGGCATTGATCTTGGCCACTTCCTTGGCGCCGGCGAAGACCTCGGTCTCGACGGTTGCCGACTGGCCGGCGTCGACATTGATCGGGTCGGTCAGGAAGTCGGACTGGTAGCGATGCCGGCCATCCTCGAAATAGGCATAGCGTGGCTGGAACGGTTGCTTCTCGGTCGGCACCAGCGTCACCGCCCAGTACTTGTCGGTGATGCCGAGCCAGCCGTCGGTCGACTTGCCCGGCTGGAACTGCTTGTCCTTTTCGATGGACGCGTATTTGTGTTCCTGCAGGCCTTCCGTACCGGTGAAGCCGATCAGGCCCTCATGCAGCACATAGATGCTGGCGACGGCCGGCTTGTCGAAGCGGGTGACGCGGCCGTAGTTGAACAGCGAGACGGCGGTGGCGCCGGAATTCTGCACCGTATCGGAAACGGTGAACATGTAGTCGTTGTCGACCGAGAAGGTGCGCTTGAAGGTCAGGCCCTTGTCGTTCGAATAGGTCAGCGTCACCGGCGTCGCCGGCGTCAGCGTTGCATTGCCGTCAAACTTCCACACCGTGTCCGCGCCCGGCACCGCGCCGGTCTTGTCGTTACCGACAAAGCCGATCTCGGCAAAATAGCCATTGGGCAGCACCGACGGGTTGAGCAGTTCGATCTCCGGCGAATTCTTGTCGACCGTTTCCGTGTAGTGCTTGAGCTTGAGGTCGTCGAGGCGCGCGCCGGTGAGGTTGATCGAGCCCTCGAGGCTCGGCGTGTCGATCTTGACGCGCGCCGTCGCCGCCAGCGCCTGCTCGCGGCCGGCCGCCGTGACGGCTTCGCCGCCGGGCGCGTTGGGAATGGCGCCCTGCGGCGGCACCGGCGTTCCGGCAGCACCTGGATTGGCGCCTTCGGCGGCCTTCTTCTGCTCAGCCACCCGCTGCTCTTCGATGCGGGCCGCCTCGCGCTGGGCTTCGACGCGCGGGTTCATGTAGAACACCTGCCAAAGCGTCAGGATCAGCACCGACAGCGCGATGGTGATGAAGAAGTTACGATTGTTTTCCATCGAAAGCCCTTGGCCTATCGTGTTCCGCGCAGTCGGCGTGAGAGTTCGGCCTTCAACTGGCCGAACGGAATGGTAAGCACATCTTCACGCCCGACGATGACATAGTCATTGCCGGGCGCCATGTCATCGGCCGCATGCGTGCGCACGGCTTCCCTGAGCCGCCGCCTGACGCGGTTACGGACGACCGCATTGCCGACCTTCTTGGTGACGGTGTAGCCGACGCGCGGCGCATGGTCGTCGCCACGGTCGAGAACTTCAACGAGAAAAAGCCGCCCGCGCCGCTTTTCACCGCGGCGGACGGCCAGAAAATCCGCGCGCTTCAGAAGCCGCTTGGGATTTGGTCCCACTGGCTTGCCGGTTGCGGGCAACGATCTCGTCTTCCGTTCAGGCGCTGAGCCGCTTGCGGCCGCGGTTGCGGCGAGCTGCGACGACGCCGCGACCACCCTTGGTGGCCATGCGGGCACGGAAACCGTGCCGGCGCTTGCGGACGAGTTTAGACGGTTGGTAGGTACGCTTCATTTGTTTTAATACCGCGGGGTGCGGCCCTTCTTGATTCTGTCACTGTGTAACAGGAGCTTTGCCGGGCCGGTTTAGGCGCGATCGAAACCGCGCCGGGACGAATGGCCCGAGCGTGAGCGGGCTTATAGAAAGAAGGGTTTTGGAAGTCAATCCGGGGCGGCGGGCCGGGTTGTCGCGGTCTTTCGGGCGACCATATTTGTTCGCCCAAGGATGAAATTGGCAAAAAAGCCGCAATCGCCTAATCTTGGCTGTTCAAGTGTTTGTGAAGACGCTGCATGAGTGAAGCCCTAGCCACGGACGAAAAAGCCGGCCCGGCGACCACCGCCGCCCGTACGGTGCCGCTGTCGCGTGGGCTGTCGACCAAGCTTCTCCTGCTCACCATCGTCTTCGTGCTCTTGGCCGAAGTCCTGATTTTCCTGCCCTGGATCGCCAGCTACCGGTTGAGCTGGCTGAAGGAGAGGCTGGGCACAGCGGCCGCGGTATCGGTCGTGCTGGTGCAGGGCGAGCCCAATTCGCTGTCGCGCACCGCCCAGAACGACGTGCTGATGGCGATCGGCGCCAAGGCGATCGCCGTGCGCGACGGCGGCGTCTCCAGGCTCCTGGTGGTGTCCGACATGCCGCCGCAGGTCGACGAGCACATCGACATCGCCAGTGTCGGCCTGGTCGAGGGCATGAGAGGTGCGCTCGACACGCTGTTCTTCGGCGGCAATCGCATGCTGCGCGTTTTCGGGCCGGTCGGCGAGAGCGACAAGGAATTCGAGCTGATCATGCCCGACTACGCCTTGCGCAACGCCATGCTCATCTATTCGCGCAACGTCGCCTTCGTCTCGCTGCTGATCTCGCTGTTCACCGCCATGCTCGTCTATGCCGCGATCGACTTGATCATGATCGGCCCGATCCGCACCATGACCCGCTCGATGCTGTCCTTCTCCGAGGCACCTGATGACCCCGGGCGGATCATTCGTCCGGCCGCGCGCGCCGACGAGATCGGCGTTGCCGAGCGCGAGCTGTCGCAGATGCAGGAACGGCTGCAGAAGATGCTGACCGAGCAGAAGCACCTCGCCGATCTCGGCCTCGCCGTGTCGAAGATCAATCACGACATGCGCAACATCCTCGCCTCCGCGCAGCTGATCTCGGACCGCTTGCGGCAGGTGAAAGATCCAACCGTGCAGGCCTTCGCGCCAAAATTGCTGCGCGCGCTTGACCGCGCCGTGTCCTATTCCGAAGGCGTGCTGGCCTATGGCCGCACCCAGGAGCCGCCGCCCTCGCGCCGGCGGCTGCGGCTGCGCCAGCTGGTCGAGGACGTGCACGGCCTGCTCGACATCGAGGAAGGCATCGAGTTCGTCAATGCCGTCGAGCTGGCCTTCGAGGTCGACGCCGATTCCGACCAGCTGTTCCGCGTGCTCACCAATCTTTGCCGCAACGCCGTGCAGGCGATGGCGGCGGACACTGAGGGCGCCGTGGTGCGCCGGCTGGCGGTATCGGCCGAGCGCATGGGCAGCGTCAGCCGCATCATCGTCACCGACACCGGCCCCGGCCTGCCCCCGAAGGCGCGCGAGAACCTGTTCGCGGCCTTCCGTGGCTCGGCGCGCAGCGGCGGCACCGGCCTTGGCCTGGCCATCGCCTACGAGCTGATCCGCGCCCATGGCGGCACGGTCGAGCTGGTCGAGAGCATCGGCGGCCGCACCACGTTCGCCGTCACCATCCCCGACCAGCCGGTCCGGTTCGACCAGGCGCGCGGCAGCCTGCGCCGCCCGGCCTAAGGTGTGTTGAGATTCAGGTGAGGCCGGCCTGCAGATGGCGGTTTCCTGCGCTTCCGGTGCTCACGTACTAAAAGTACGCTCCGCTCCGGTTCTCGGAATCCGCAATTTTCGGCTCGGCCTGACCTGAATCTCAACACACCTGATCCGCACTAGCGGAGCGCCTGCGACAAAACTTTTGCCGGATCGGCTTGCTTTTCGGAAATTCAGTCGCTAGGGAACACGTCTCGTCGCGGCCGGTCGTCACGATCGGATCGCGGGGCTATGCAAAGCATGGCCTGTTGCGCGCCCGTAGCTCAGCTGGATAGAGCACCAGACTACGAATCTGGGGGTCAGGAGTTCGAATCTCTTCGGGCGCGCCAAATTTTCAAGGACTTAGCAGAACGCCGCCGACCAAATAGAGAGATTAGTCTGCGATTTGGTCTGCGGAAGCGCAAGATCTTTGGTCGGCATCCGAGGCATCACCCGCGGGAGGTGGAATGGCCCGCAACGGGTCCCGCACTACTCGTGGGCTGACAACACCAATTTGGCGGTTAGCCGATCACGTCTCCGTTCCCAGGTCCTCGAATCGGCAGAATCTGGTCTGTCGTGCTAACCGAGCGACGCTCCCGAGTGACGCGAAGCCGAATCCCTGGACCCACGACGAGAAGGCTTTCGCGCCCGCCCTCGACTCACGACTACGCGGCATGCGCAGGCGTCTCGTTATGTACGGATCGCCAGAAGCGCTTAGCGAAGGCAGGCCGCGAAATCGCGCAGGATGCCTGCCGCTCTGGCGAGGGAATTTTCCGACGCTGCGAAGGACAGTCGGAACGCCGGGTCATGCTGAAACGCAGCGCCGTGCACAACGGCCAGACCGTGATGCTCCAGCAACGCTCGAACAACGTCGAAACTTGACGTGAGCACGCCCGCTTTTGGGTGCATCTTTTTCAGCATCTCTCCGCAATCGAGATACAAGTAAAAGGCACCGCCGGGCGGAACGACTTTCAGGCTTGGGGCATCTTCGAGCGCCGCCATCAGCCGTTGTCCCCGGTGGCGATAAACGGCGTTGCGTTCCGCCAGCAACGTCTTCGGGCCTTCAAGTGCGGCCACCGCCGCAGCTTGCGAGATCGTGCAGGGGCTCGAAGTGCTATTCGAGATGACCTTGCGCATTGCGAGTATCACACCGGCAGGTGCTGCCGCCCAGCCGATCCGCCACCCCGTCATCGCATAAGCTTTCGATACCCCGTTGATTGTGACCGTGCGGTGGCGAAAGTCCGGAGCGGCGGCGAGGAATGAGACGTAGGGCTCGCCGGTGAAAAGGATGTGCTCGTAGATCTCATCTGAGATCACCCACACATCCGGATACTCGCGTAGCACCTCCGCCAGTGCTTCGAACTCTGTGTGGCTGTAAGTTGCGCCGGCAGGGTTTGAGGGCGAGTTGATCACGATGGCCCTCGTTCGGGCAGACAGAGCCGCCCGCAGGGCCACTGGTGTGATCCTGAAGCCATTGTTCGCCTCGCCTCGCACCAACACTTTCTTCGCGCCCAACATGCCTAGCATCTCGGCATAGGAGCCCCATGCCGGCGTGAGCAGAACCACTTCGTCGTCCGGATCAACCAGTACCGTGAGAGTTGTGTGGAGAACGGTTTTCGCCCCAGCTCCGACAGAGATTTCCTTCGGCGAGAAGTCGAGTCCGTTCTCACGCTTGAGCTTGCGGCAGATTGACTCTTTGAGGGCGGCAGTGCCGTCGATCACCGTGTACTTTGTGTCACCCGCAAGCGCGGCCTGGTGAGCAGCTTCCTTGACGTGTTCTGGTGTGTCGAAGTCGGGCTCGCCCACGCAAAGATCGACGATCTCACGCCCCTCGGCACGCAGGTCCTTCACCATCGCGAACACACGCGAGATGGCAGACAGCTCGAAGTTTTCTAAGTTGCGGCTGAGTTTCACGGTCGGCGTTCGCCTGTTGGGATTGGGCTAGATAGTCAGATCAATGAGGAAGGGCGCTCTGTGCCTGAAGCTCTGCTCCATCAAGTCGGCACAGTCCTCCAGGGTGCTGGCTCTCGCAGCCTCGACACCCATGCCCTTGGCGAGCCTCACCCAGTCGAGATCAGGGTTGGATAGGTCGAGCATGCCCATCGCCGTTGGTCCGGGCTTGGCGCCTACGTTGTCAAGCTCGCCGATCAGGATGTTGTACTTGCGGTTGTTCAGCAGCACGGTGGTGCAAGGCAGCTTCTCTCGTGCCTGCGTCCAAAGCGACTGCAAGGAGTACATAGCCGAGCCGTCGGCCTGTAAGCTGATGACGCGCCGCTCGCCCTTGCCTGCAACGGCAGCACCCGTCGAAACCGGAAGGCCATCCCCGATCGCGCCACCGCCAAGATTGAGCCAGTCATGCGCCGGGGCGGCGTGTGTATATTTGTAGAAATCGCGGCCGAACGAAATGCTCTCGTTCGAGACAATTGCATTCTCCGGCATGACCGCGGCCAGCGTGATAGCCAGCCCTTCCTGTGTCGGTGCGCCCCGCACTAACTCCGGTCGCGGACCGGGGTCGGGGATGGCAATGTCCGGAGCACCCAATTCGTCGACAAGTGCCTGAAGGGCAGCGACGGAGTCCTGCTCAAAACGAGAGAGCACGTGAATTTGGGCGCTTGATGGATATTGCGTCGAGGGCTTGCCCGGATAGGCAAAGAAGCCAACAGGCGCCTTCGCGTTAACAAGGATGATGTGCTCATACTTTGCGAGCACCTGAATCGCGGCGTCAGTGGCGTAAGGTACGCGCTCCAACTGCAAGCGGCCCCGGCCACGCGCCATATGCGCATTTGAATAACTCGCAAGAAGGTGCGCACCGGTCGCTTGTGCAACGCGCCATGCCAGCGGCTGCGACGGCGCGAGAGTCGCCTGATCGGCGAGCAGTACCAGCACATTTTTGTTAGCGCGTAGAACGCGCGCTGCGTTCTCAATTGCTAAGGGATCGACCGGTGGGGTCGGAGGCACGGCCAACCGATCGCCAACGACGCCCCCCCGGATTCCATGAGGCGTCAGCGGGCAGGATCAGGGTGGCGATCTGGCCAGAGGCCGCATTCGCCGCCTGCACTGCAACAGCAGCGTCTCGACCAACTTCGTCGGCACGGATGCTGGTTCGAACCCAGTGCGAGACAGTTCGAGCCATGCCTTCGGTGTCGGCCGTAAGCGGCGCGTCAAAGGGGCGGTGATAGGTCGCCTGATCGCCCACGATATTGACGATGCCGGCACGGGCGCGGCGGGCGTTGTGCAGGTTGCCCATCCCGTTCGCCAGGCCGGGCCCACAATGCAGGAGCGTTGCGGCCGGCTTGCGTGCGATGCGGAAGTACCCGTCCGCCATTCCAGTTACGACGTTCTCCTGCAGGCCAAGAATACAATGGATGCCGGGGACTTTGTCGAGAGCTGCTACAAAGTGCATCTCGCTTGTGCCGGGATTGGCAAAACAGGTGTCGACCCCGCTTCCCAGCAGAGTCTGAACGAGACTCTCAGCTCCATTCATCTCGCGTTGGTCCCACGGGTTCTCTCCAATCGAGAGGAGAGTATGCGAGCCCAAATCATGCTGAAATCTAATTCTTTTTATTCCTCGCATAAGAGCTTGTTATGTGTTGAAGTGGGCAGCAATGACCGACGCCGCCCCATGTCCCGCAACCTAGACGTTGCCCTGCTACGGACCTTCCTCACCATCGCCGAGGAAGGCCAAATGACGGCCGCTGGGCGCAGGCTGCACCTGACGCAAGCCGCAATCAGCCAGCAGGTCCGACGCCTCGAAGAAAGCCTCAACTGCAAGCTATTCTTCAGAGGAAATCGTTCGCTCCGACTGACCCCGGCAGGAGATCGCCTCCTGTCCGGCGCACGCGCCATCGTCAAACTGAATGACGATGTTCAGGCCGAGATGAGCGAGCCGCCCATGCTCGGCGAAGTTCGCTTGGGCGCACCAACTGACATTGTGAATAGCTTTCTTCCCACTGCGCTCCGCGTCTTTGCGCGGGAGTACCCGCGCGTGGAGGTTACATTGGTTTGCCGAACTTCGCCCAAGCTCACAGAAGACTGGCTGAGCGGCGAGATCGATATCGCCATCGTCGAAGAACCGGTCGGCGCTGCAAAGTACTCGGCCTCGAAGGAGTGTCTGTTGGTCGATCGTCCCGTGTGGATCGGCGCGAGGAACGGAGAGGCCTTCAAACGTTCGCCACTGCCCGTGTCGCTTAGCAACAAAACAAACGCGCTACGTCCGGCGATGGTTCGAGCGCTTCAGGAGGGCAAGATCATATTTAGAACCGTTTCCGAGGTCGGCACGATGGAGACCGTGAGCGCCACGGTTAGGACTGACCTAGCCGTTACCGCAGTTCTCAGATCAACCGTGCCCGATGATGTCGACATTCTAGGCGGTCGAGCAAGTTTGCCTGAGCTTCTTCATTTCGAAGTCAATATGCTGGGGTCCAAGGAGCCGTCCGATCCCGTAGCGATGGCACTCTGCAACACGATCAGAGACGCATTTGCACTACAGCGCCGAACCCTCGGCATTGATTGAGCCGGATCGAGGAGCGCCAACCTTTCGGCGTCACAGAGATGCTGCTGACGATAACGCAAGCTATGTTGCAACGGCGACATCGTCCGGAGCGAGCAGAGTGGCCTTGTCGGCATATTCGGCGGTGCGCTTCAACGCCTCGTCACCGCACTGCCGCAAAAGAGGCGCAACATTTCCCGATCGGCTGATGATTGGAGTGATAGATGAGGCGCGAGGTAGTTCTTGGCGTATTGACTGCGGCCAATTTGGTTTTGCTCTTGGGAATCGGGTTGACGCAAGTTTTGCCGGCGACCGCACAGGGCGGCATGGGCATCCTTCGCGGCAGCGCCTTCGAGCTCGTGGACCCCCGGGGGCGGGTGCGCGCCAGCCTGTCCATCCAGCCCGAGGTCGAAGGGGCGAGCGAAACCGTGCTGTTCCGGCTGATCCATCCAAACGGCCAGCCCTCGGTAAAGATCAGTGCTTCGATGACTGGAGCGGGCTTAAGCTTCGTCGGCGGCGACGACGAGAGCTACATTATCCTCGAAGCGGACGGGCCCGAAAGCCGGCTCAAGATGGTGGAGCAGGGCGGGCGCGAGCACCTGGTCTCGCCCTAGCCGCCGCGAACGGTCGTAGTAGCCTTGGCGAGCCCCCGGTGGTCGACGGAGGCGTTCGCGGACCGACGGCAGCAATATCAGAGTGCTCCAGCGGAGACGTAGTTATCACTTTCACGCTGGCGCGCCATTTTGCCATCGGTTCGAACTCCGTCGTTCCACCAAGGCAACGAACAGATCGCTGTCGCCTGCCCGCAATTCGACACCGGCTCAGCAACTTGATGGGCCCTCGGTTGCTCCGCCAAGCAGCTTCACGTTTAGCCGGCCGCCGGTGAACAGCATGTCGTCGAGGGCTTCGGCCAGATCTTTGGAGGTCACAGCCTCTCCATCGCCATGCATGATGCTCGTTTGCGCGGTACGGCGCATAAGCTCCTTGATGAAGGCTGCGCTGACGCCCTTCGTGCGCGCCACAGCCTCGCCCACGATCTTGTCGGAAAGTTTTAGCCCGCCGCCATACAGGCGCACCAGCTTCTCCCGGCAGTCGTCGTCCGGCAGCGGCACCTCGATAGCCTGGTCGATACGTCCCGGCCTCCCTGTGAGAGCATCTTCAAGTTGTTCGGGCCGGTTGGTGGTAAGGATGAACAGGATGTCGGCATTGTCCTTTAGCCCGTCCATCTCGTTGAGTAGGGTGTTGAGGAGAGACTCTTCGCACGGACTCCCCATATTCTCTCGGTCGCGGGCAATGAGGTCCACGTCCTCAATCACCACCGTAGCCGGCTGCAGCAGGCGCGCCAGGGTCATGTATTGCGACAGTAGGCCCATCTGGCCGGCAGTTATGATGAGTGTCGTATGACCAGGGAGATTGGCGGCGAGGTGGCGAATGGTGTGCGTCTTGCCGGTGCCCGGCGGGCCGTAGAGCAAGATGCCCTTGCGCGTCGATTGCCCAAGCTGTCTCAGCGCTTCCCGGCTCTCGATGAACCGGATCACGTTGCGGTCGAGAAGCTTCAGAGTCCGTTCCGGCAGGATGATCGCGTCGCGCCGCACTTGCGGCAAGCGATGGACCATCACGCCTTTGGAGCGGCCGCGATAGTCACCTTCCGTTTCGAGTGAGAGAACTTTGCCGCGGTAGGAGCGCGCGGCATTGATAGCGGCCTCCAACTCAGAGAAGCAGCGGTCCACCAGGGCCACGCCACCCTCGCCGGCCGGCACGGCAATCTCGACGCAGGTTCCGGCCTCGTGACCGTACTCACGGTGAAAGGACAGCACGACCGCGTAGTGCAGATCTCCATCCCGATTGAGCCACAAACCATTGCTGAGACACTTTATTGGTTCGCTTTCGCCGATATCGACATCTTGGTATTGCGCTGCCGAGATGGTGACGGCGAACTGTCCGTCTTTTGTCAGCGCGGCATAGGTCAGCGTCTCGTAGCGATGTTGCTCGTAGAGGCCGAAGAAGCGAACAGGCGAGGTTGAGAACAGTTTGTCGAGCGCTACCTGCACGTCGGCGCGCATATGGCCGGGAAACTGGCGGGAGGTTGCGATGATCTCATCGTGCGCCAGCCCGCCAAAATGCCAGGCGATTGCCTCATAGGCATATTTGAACTTTTTGTCACGCGAAGTCCGCGCCGGATGGCCGGCGGTGGTCGTGTTTTCGGTTCCACTGGGAGCGGTGGTGATACGAAGCGGGTGACCGGCTGCTTTGATGCGCTGCTGCGCTGTGTCCAGCATCGCTTTCGCGATTGCGAAAGGATAGCTGCCGCACACAGCCTCTCCCTCCTGCGCCACTGTCGCGGCGAAGGCCTCGGCCTCCGCCTCCGATCGGTCGAAGACAGAACGAACGAGATCGACGACAAACTCCCACGGAGTCTGGTCGTCATTGTGAATGACAAGCTGCAAATCGACTGCCTCGGCGGGAGTATTGCGCAATGGGATGGCTCACTTCTCGGGCTGTTGGTGACCAACAATATCTGCGCCACGTTGCATGAATTGTTAACGACTTGACCCTTCCATCGCGCGCTTCGTTGACATATATGCACACAAGATATATGTATCTTGCATATTAGACTGATAGCGCACCAATGGACGAGACGGATTTCCTCAGGGGTTACGACCCGAACGCGTTCCAGCGGCCGTCGGTGACAGTCGACCTGGTCCTGCTGGGGGTGCGGAATGGAAAGCCTGCCGTCCTGTTGCTCAAGCGCGATCAGCAGCCTTATCAGGGCCGGTGGGCGCTGCCGGGCGGCTTCGTCGGCATTGACGAGACGCTTGACGCCGCTGCCGAGCGGGTGCTCCGCGAGAAGGCCGGGATCGGCCACGCTTATCTCGAGCAGCTTTACACGTTCGGTGCGGTTGATCGTGATCCGCGCATGCGCATCATCAGCGTCGCCTATCTCGCGCTGCTCACTGAGACGGCCTTCGCCGCCGCGCTGCAGGCGATGCCTGCCCTGCTGCCGGCCGCGATCCAGGTGCCGTGGTCCGGCGAGGCCGGCGGCCCTGTAAGCGTTGTGTCGCCGGAAAACGGGGCGCTGACGCTCGCCTTCGACCATGCCGATATCCTGGCGACGGCGGTGCTGCGGCTGCGCGGCAAGCTCGACTATTCGGATGTTGGCTTCGCGCTCCTGCCCGAATTGTTCACGCTGCGCCAGTTGCAGGATGTGCATGAGGCAATTCTCGGCACGTCGCTCAACAAGCCGGCCTTCCGCCGCCGCCTGCTCGACAAAGGCTGGCTTGCTGCCACGGGCGCCCATGAGGCAGGCACGGCCTATCGCCCGGCAGAGCTTTACCGTTTTCAACGTCCGTAACCGATTGAGGGAGAAACCATCATGGCTACGATCCGCAACTTTGGCTTGATCGCCCAGCTTCGCAGCGAGGCAAGCAGCCACATCATCCGCTATCGCAACGGTCGCGTGATGCAAAATGGCCGCGGCCTGGTCTTTTGGTTCGCGCCTGAAACCGCCAGCATTGCCGAAGTGCCGATGGACGACCGCGAGATGACGCTGTTCGTCAAGGGCCGCAGCCAGGACTTCCAGACCGTCACCGTGCAGGGCACGGTCGGCTGGCACGTCGTCGATCCGCAACGACTGGCCGAACGCGTCGATTTCAGCATCGACCTGAGAACCGGCAGAACGCATGGCGAGCCGATCGAGACGATACAGGCGCGCATTGCCGGCATCGCCAATCAGGCGGTGCAGCAATATCTGGGGCAGGCGCCGGTGCGCGGACTGCTCGATGCCGGCCCCGCGCCCTTGCGCGAGCGGCTGCAGGCGGTGGTTGCCGCCGATCCGGCGCTGACGGATATCGGCGTCGCCGCCGTCACGGTACGGCTCACCAACCTCGTTCCGACAAGCGAGCTCGATCGCGCCTTGCAGACGCCGACCTTCGAGGCGCTGCAGCAGAAGGCCGACCAGGCGACCTTCGAGCGGCGGGCACTCGCCGTTGAGAAGGAGCGCGCCATTGCCGAGAACGAACTGGCCACCCGAACGGAACTGGCGCGGCGCGAGAAGCTCTTGATCGCCGAAGAGGCCGAGAATGCCCGCAACCGCGCCACCGGCGTGGCGGAAGCGCAGCAGGTGGAGGCGGCGGCCGAAGCCGAGCGTATCCGCGCCGTCGAAGGCGCCAGGGCCGAAGCGGAGCGGCAGCGCATCGCGATCTACCGCGACCTGCCGCCGGCCATCCTGCTCGGCCTCGCCGCCCAGCAGCTCGCCGGCAAGCTGGAGAAGATAGAGCATGTCAATGTGACGCCGGACCTGCTCGCCACCGTGCTTGGCGAATTCCGCAAGGGCCAGGCACTCGTCGATGCCCGCTGAAGGGGCGAAAATGGCGGTGAACCGTCCCCGCGCCGTCTTCGTGACGCGTGAGACCGACTACGAGCTTCTGGTCGCGCGCCACGCCACGCGCGATCAGGCTCGCTTCTTCCTGCAGACGCGCGGCCAGCGCATCGAGGATATCGAGGCCCGCCACCATGCCTTCCACGCGGTCCTGGCGGCGGCTCGGGGCTCGGTGCCCGCGAACTGGCGGCAGGCTTTGGTCCGGCGTGCCGACCTTGACCGGTTCCTCTTCGCCGCGGACGACGTCGTGGTGCCGGTGGGGCAGGATGGGCTGGTTGCCAATGTGGCCAAATATCTCGATGGGCAGCCGGTCCTCGGCGTCAATCCGGCACCGGATCTCTATGACGGGGTCCTGGTAAGGATCGGCGTCGGCAGGCTGGCCAGGTTGCTGGCCGCCAGCATCGCTGGCGATGCAGTCGTGGAATCCCGAACCATGGTCGAGGCCGAGCTCGACGGCGGGGAAACGCTTCTCGCGCTCAATGAAATCTTTGTCGGCCACCGCAGCCACCAGTCGGCCCGTTACCGGATCGAGGCCGAGGGCGAAGCGGAGGACCATTCCTCCAGCGGTCTCATCGTCGCCTCCGGCACCGGCGCGACCGGCTGGGCCCGCTCGATCATGGACGCAACGCATCTCGATCTGGAGGTTGGCCGTGAGGAGCACGCGGTCGGCTTCTGGGTGCGCGAGCCCTTTCCAAGCGTGGCCACGGCCACAAGGCTGCGCGCCGGAAAGATCACCGAAAGGCCTCTTCTGATCACCTCCCGGATGAATGAAGGCGGCGTGATTTTCGCAGACGGCATCGAGCAGGACTTTATTGCCTTTGACTGGGGCAGGCGTGTGCGACTGTTGCCGGCCTCCCGAGTGCTGCGTCTTGTCGTCGACCAGTGAGCAGGCCCTCCTAGGGCAACCATCTAATCATCGATCGGGCGGATATCCGCATCGACGACGCAATAGGGCGCGTAGCGGAAATCGCGGATCGCGATCACTTGCTCGTCCAGCCACTCGACCAGCATGAAGCCGCGCACCGCGCCGTCAGGCGTCTGCGGATCACGGATCAGGACCGCCGGCTGGCCTTCGACAAAGCCCAGCGACAACGCCCAGTCACTGGCGCGGTCGTAATTGCCGAAATAAGTCGAGGCCTGCGCCTTGCCGCTGAGGCGGGTGCGGTTGACGACCTCAAGCTGGATATCCTCGGCGATCAGCGCCCTGACCGCATCGAAGTCGCGCGCGTTGAACAGGTCGACATAGCGGCGCAGGCGCCGCTCGTCGTCGGCATCGAGCCTCGGCATGACCGTCTCCTCCGATGCCAGCGCTCTCAACTCGCCCCGGCCGCGATGCAGCGCCGCCTTGGTGGCAGCCAGCGTCGCGCCCGTCACCTCGCAGGTCTCGGAGAGGCTGAGGCCGAGCACATCGACGAGGATCACGGCGCTGCGCTGCGCCACCGAAAGCTGCATGAAGCTGCGCAGGCTGGCTGCAGCGGCGAGCCTTGCGTCGGCAACGGCGGAAGGATCCTCTATCGTCGTCATGTCGGCCTCGGTCATGCGCGACCGCTCCCGCTGGCGCCGGCGCAGATGGTCCTGCGCGGCATTGTGGGCGATGCGAAACAGCCATTGCTCGGGACGTTCGACCACGGCGTTGCCGTCGAGCGCCTGCAGCGCCTTCAGCATCGTCTCCTGCACGATGTCCTCGCCGTCGATCACCGAACCCGACATGCGGGCGCAGTAGCGATGCAGCTTCGGGCGCAGTCCAGCAAGCATCGCCTCCAGTGTCGCGCGGTCGAGTTTTTGTGTGCTCATTGTCCTCGTTCTCCGCGTGGCTGGTCCAGACGCCATACCGGCACCCGTGGTCAGGCCGGCATGACCTCATCGGCATCCGTCAGCATACGATAGTTGCCGACGATTTTTGCCGCCGATCTGCTGAGTGGCCCGGAGCGCCGCTCTGCGTGATCGGCGCTGAACGCCTTGAAGGCATCGAGCCCGGTAAGAGCGGAACTGTCCTTGTCCTGGCCGACGAGATGGACGAACTCGCCAGTCTCCAGCTCCAGCACCAGATAGCGCACGGATTGCGGCTTCGTTTCGTCGAGCGCCTCGAACACCTTCGCCACCAGCGCCCGGTTGTCGGCGATGCTGGCGTCTTTCACGCCGTAGCGGATGAGATTGTAGCCCATTGTTGTCTCCTGATTGGTGGGTCTGCACGAGAAAGACGTTGCGCATCGCCAAAAAGATTCTCGGCATCCTGCGAATCTTTTCGATCGTCTCCGTCGTCTTTCATCGGTCGAGGCCGCGCCGCGGTCTCTGTGATGAGGAGAGACATCATGCATATCCAGTTTGCCGAACTTCCCGTGTTCGACCAGGACCGCGCCAAGGCGTTCTACACCGGTCACCTTGCCTGCCAGCTCATAGCCGACCAGCCGATGGGCGACAGTGGCTGGCGTTGGATCGAGCTGGCATTTCCCCATGCGGTCACCAACCTGCATTTCGTCAGGCGGGCGAACGCAGCGCCAAGCACGGAACCGGTGCTGGTCCTGGTCGACGACAATGTCGAGGCAACGACCGCAGCCCTGAAGGCGCGTGGCGTCGAGATCGTCAGCGAGCCGCAGGAAGCACCGTGGCAGCCGGGCCGCACCGTCGCCGAATTCCGCGACAGCGAAGGCAACCGCATGGTGCTGGCAAGCCGATAATCTGGCGGCGGCATGCCCTCACATCGCGTCGTCGGATCTCGGGTCAACCGCCCCCCGCCACGACGCGCCCGAAGTCGGTACACAAGGCAGTCATCCGCGTTTTAACCCCCAAGCTGCTGCAGCTTACGACAGGCACGCTTCCTGCCTTCTCTGCAGTTTTGGCGACATTGCTCCTTATTGCCATCCCTGCATCGTCCAACGGCTTCCGGTTTAGCAGGTGCGGTCGTTTCCGCTGAACGATTGGCGGAAGGCTTGTTGATAGGCAACGAGGCTTGCGGCCTACGACTGACTTTCTTTGGCAGGATTTTCTTGCGTGGCGGCGCAGGTGCCTCGAACTTAGCAATTCGGCTCTTTGCAATTTGGATGAATGCACCATTCGGAAATGCCGCTAGATAAGCACGATACATCGAGACATCGGATGTATCCTTGATCGATCTCCAAAATTCGAGTTCTGTCGCCGTATTGATGTCTGGCTCATGGAGTGCTGACGGAGACTGATTCGATGCGGCATCTGGGTTGAATGAGAACCCTGGCTCCACCAAGGACGAGTTGCTCCAGGGGACCTGCCTCCCAGAAGTCGCATTCATGACGTCTAACCGGACGCGACGCATAAGAATTTCAATGTCGATTGAAGGAGTCTTCATGCGCTTCACAAGAGAGTCTGCAAAAGGGCTATGATTGGCGGCTCCATCGAGAGCCACATTGCCGGGCTGTGTTGCAAAGCCGATAAAGACTCCCCTGCCAGCATCCAAGGCTCCCAGCCCCTTTCCTATTGCAAGGCCGCGACTCTGACTCTGTCCATTTAATTGCTTAACGAAAGGATTGTCCCGACACGCATCGAGAAGGACGATGGCGGTATTTTCCTCGGCCGTCATGGCTGAAATAATATCTTGCAAGCGCTCAGCTTCTAGAGCCAAGTCCGCCGGACGTTGAAGTGCGGCATCGACAGGCAATAGGTAGTTTTCTCCGTTCGCTTGGAGCCCGTGTCCGGCGTAGTAAAAAAGGGAGACGTCACCCGGCTGCAAGTTTCGCCTGAATTTTCCGATGAGTTCCCTAAACGTTGACGCGTCAGCATCCAGGCCAAGGGTGACCTCAAAACCCATCTCCTCCAAAACTCGAGCGATCGCATTCGCGTCATTCACCCCGTTGCCGAGCGATGGCGCATAGCGGTAGGCAGAGTTGCCGATAACAAGTGCATGTCTGTGGCTGCGCTGGCCGATTTCGACCTGAGAGGATGCCGGTGTCGACAATCCTGCCAGAAAAAGAAGGCACGCGCACAACAAGCAAATCTTGGACATTGCGACGTTCCCGAGTAACGAAGAATATTAGCATTTGTTAAAGCGCGTGGGTACCCACCGTATGAGACGGTCTTGCTTAGGAAAGTATTCAAACTTGCCGGAGGCGGCTCGTTGTGATTCTCCGGGCGTCGTAATGCTTTTTCGGGGATCGACTTCGTCGAGGAAGAATCAATTGCTGGAATGATGCAGCATATGAGGTGCCACCGACTTCACGAGCGTGCAGCAACACCGTTCTATCGTTCAGACCACCGCACCAGCAGCGGCTCGCCCCGCGCTGCGGCCCGAGAAAATACAGCCGCCGAGGAAGGTGCCTTCAAGCGCGGCATATCCATGCACGCCGCCACCGCCGAAGCCGGCGGCTTCACCGACCGCATAGAGCCCTTCGACCGGCTGGCCGTCGGCGCCGAGAACACGGCTGTCGAGGTCGGTCTGCAGGCCGCCCAGCGTCTTGCGGGTGAGGATGTTGAGGCGCACCGCGATCAGCGGCCCGTTTGCCGGATCGAGCATCTTGTGCGGCCTGGCCGTGCGGATCAGTCTGTCGCCGAGATAGGCGCGCGCGCCGCGCAAAGCGGTGATCTGCATGTCCTTCGAGAAGGGGTTGTCGAGCTGCAGGTCACGGGCGCGGATCTGGCGCTCGACCTGCCGGAGTTCGAGCAAAGGCTCGCCGCCGGCCAGAGCATTCATCCGCGCGACAAGCGCCGGCAATTCGGCCTCGACGATAAAATCCTCGCCCTTTTCCATGAACGCCTTGACCGGACCCGGAATGCCCGATGTGGCGCGCCCCAGCACCTGCCGCCAGCTCTTGTTCGTCAGGTCCGGGTTCTGCTCGGAGCCCGACAGGGCGAACTCCTTCTGGATGATTTTCTTGGTCAGGATGAACCAGGAATAGTCGAAGCCGGTGCTCATGATGTGGCTGAGCGTACCCAGCGTATCGAAGCCGGGATAGAGCGGCACCGGCAGGCGCTTGCCGCGCGCGTCGAGCCACAGCGAGGACGGGCCGGGCAGGATGCGGATGGCATGGTCGGTCCAGATGGGCGCCCAGTTTCTTATCCCCTCGACATAGTGCCACATGCGGTCGCGGTTGATAATCGAGCCGCCGGCCGCCTCCGTGATCCCGAGCATGCGGCCGTCGACATGGTCGGGCACGCCGGTGATCATGCGCCTTGGCGGCGTGCCCAGCCGCTGCGGCCAGTTCTTGCGCACCAGCTCGGGATTGGCGCCGATGCCGCCGGAGGCGACGATCACCGCCTGCGCCCTGAGCTCGAAACCGCCTGAAATCTCGCGCGAACTCTTGCGGCCGCGCTCGATAGTGCTTGGTTCCAGGATATCGCCGCGCACGCCGGTCACCGTCTTGCCCGACCGCGTCAGCTCGTTGACGCGGTGGCGGAACCTGAAGCTTATCAACCCGCGCTTCTCGGCCTCGCGCACGCGCTGGACGAAAGGTTCGAGCACGCCGGGGCCGGTGCCCCAGGTGATGTGGAAGCGCGGCACCGAATTGCCGTGGCCGATCGCATTACCACCGCCGCGCTCGGCCCAGCCGACCACCGGAAAGAATTTTATGCCACGCTGCATCAGCCAGGAGCGCTTTTCGCCGGCGGCGAAGCCGACATAGGCCTCGGCCCATTTGCGCGGCCAGAAATCTTCCGGCCGGTCGAAGGCGGCGGTGCCCATCCAGTCCTCGAGCGCCAGATCATGCGAATCGCGGATGCGCATGCGCCGCTGTTCCGGCGAATCGACGAGGAAGAGGCCGCCGAACGACCAGAACGCCTGGCCGCCCAGCGACTGCTCCGGCTCCTGATCGACGATGATGGTCTTCTTGCCGGCCTCCGCCAGTTCTGCTGCGGCGACGAGGCCGGCCAGTCCCGCCCCGACAATGATCACATCCGCATCGTCAGCCATCTTTTTCTCCCCCCAGGCTTTGGAAAAGTATCAGACGTTCTCCCAGCCGTCCTTGCCGCCGGCACGGAAGATGGCGTCGATGACCTTCTGGTTGAGCACCGATTCCTCCAGCGTGAAGACGCGCTCCTTGCCGCCCTGGGCGGCGCGCGCGAAGGTCTCGACCTCCAGCCGGTATTGCTGCGTGCCGGGGAAGCGGAACACTTGGGCTTCCGTGTGGTTCTGGTTGTGCAGCTCGATGCGATGGTGGTCGTAAAGCCCGGCATTGAACGGCGAGAACACCTCGATGAAACCCATCTCGCCGTGGAACACCATCACCTGCCGGGCCGCCATCTGCGTCGACAAATAGAAGGACAGTTCGAAGTCGCCGAAATCGGCACGGATCGAGGAGTAGATGTCGGTGCCGAAACTCTTGTCGCGCTCGATCGTCGCCTGCACGCGCAACGGCTCCTTGCCGGTCGAAAAGCGCGTCGACACCGTCGGATAGACGCCGATGTCGGGCAGCGCGCCGCCGCCGAGATCGAGCTGGTTGCGCATGTTCTTGGGGTCGACATTGTAGTAGGAGAACGCGCCCTGCACATGGCGCAGCCGGCCGATGGCGCCACTGGCGATCAGGTCGCGCACCTTGATCCATTGCGGGTGGTAGGTGACCATGAAGGCCTCGCACACCAGCACTTTTTTGGCGTCGCGCAGCTTGATCAGCGGCGCGATGTCCTTGGCGTCGAGCGCCAGCGGCTTCTCGACCAGCACATGCTTGCCGGCCTCGATCGCCTTGGCCGTCCATTCGACATGCTGCGAGGTCGGCAGCGGGATATAGACGCCGTCGATGTCCTTGGAAGCCAGCAGCTCCACATAGGAGCCGAAGGCATGCGGCGCGCCGAAGCGGTCGGCCAGCGCACGCGCCTTCGACAGGTCGCGGCTGGCGATCGCCGACAGCACGCCGTTCTCCGCCTCGACGATCGCCGGCAACAATTGCTCGCGGCCGATCTTGGCCGTCGACAAAACACCCCATCGGAACATCCGGCTTCTCCATCTCTAATTTGCAGGCGACGAGGTTTGCCCGAAATCGGTGGAAAAGCCAATGCGGGGTGCCGGTTCCTCGCCCCACGAAGTGGGGAGAAGGGTCTTCGTGACGGGCTGAAAGTCGCAGTTGAAGGCGCTTGAACCTCACCCCCGCTCTGCGGGGGCGAGGAATACCTGCGAAGGTAGCGTTCAGCCCCTTCTTCCTGTCAGCGTCATGTCGAAGTTGACGACGTTGGAATAGATCGGCGTGCCGACATCCATGCCGTAGCGCGACCTAAGCACCTTGCCGGTCACGTGGAATTTGATCGTGCCACCCTTGAGGCCGCCGAGTTCGGCGGTGAATTTTTCGGCAAACGTCTTGCCGCGCGCCGTCAGCTGGCCGGTGACCAAAGCCGTCGTGTCGCTGGTGCGTTTGACGCTTGTCGAGCGGAACTTGATTTCGGGGCTGTTGGCCGTGTCGAACACCGCGTCGGAGCGCAGGAAGGCATCGATGCGGTTCTGGCCGGTGCCGACGCTTTCCGGATAGATGGTGAGATTGACCGCCGAGCGCCCGACATCGCTGTTGTCGATGCGGATCGTGCCCTTGAAACGGGCGAAGGCGCCGTCGAAGCCGCCGCCGCCGGCCTTGCCGATGGTGAAGCGGATGCTCGAACCCGCCGGGCTGATCGTATAGCTGCCGGCGGCGTCGCTAAGGGCAACCGCCGCGAAAACAGGCATGGCAAGGCAAGCGGCAAAAGCCGCCAATCCGAGGATGCGCGCATACATGGGTTTTTTCCTTCTGGAGACACGCACTGTCTGCGTCCTCGCCCCATGAACGTATCAGCCGCCCGTCCTATTCCATCTCTTGATCTGACGAAGGTGTGATCATGCGAACGAGCACGCTGTCGCGCAGCCAGAAATGATGCCGCAGCGCAGCCAGCACATGCAGGACGACAAGCGCGATGCCGGCATAGGCAAGATACCAGTGCGCCGCTGCCCAGATGTTCTCCGCCGCGTCCGACATGGCAAGCGGCAGGTTCGGCATGACGAACAGGTTGAACGGCATGCTGGGGATTTCCAGCATCGACACCGAGACCAGCGCCCAGCCGGAAAGCGGCAAGGCAAGCTGGAACGCGTAGAGCGCGAAATGCGCTAGCGGCGCCGCCCGGCGCTCCAAGGCCCCGACCGAGCGCGGCAGCGCCGGCGCCGCATTGCCGAGGCGCCAGGCGATGCGCAGGATGATGAGGCCGAGCAGCAGAAAGCCGAAGGATTTGTGCAGCTGGATCAGCTCGAAGGCCGTGCGCTGGCTCTCGATCCGCACCATGATGAAGCCGAGCGCGAACTGGCCGATGAAGATCAACGCGATCAGCCAATGCAGCGCGATCGCCGCCCAGCCATAGCGGTTCGTGTTGTTGGTGATCATTGTCGCCATGGCCACTCAACGATTGCCGGACCATCTTTCGTCCGATCAGCCACTCATCTTGAAGAAATCGACAAACGCCCTGAGCGCGGGCCGCATCTGCCGTCGGCTCGGATAATAGACGAAGAAGCCGTCGAAGGTCGGACACCAGTCTTCCAGCACGCGGATCAGCCTGCCGTCGCCGATGGTATCGCGGACATAGTCCTCGAAGACGAAGGCAAGACCGGCGCCGTCGATCGCCGCCTGAGCGATCAGATGATCCTCGTCGAGGATCAGCGGGCCTTGAGCAGCAAACTCGATCTCTTCGCCCTCCTTCTCGAATTCCCAGCGGTAGAGAATGCCGCTGGAGAATCGGAAGCGGATGCAGCGATGGTCGGCGAGATCGCCCGGGTGACGCGGTCTGGGCATCCTCGCGAAATAGGACGGCGCACCGACCACCGCGCCGCGGATGTCGGGCCCGATGCGCACCGCGATCATGTCGCGCTGCAGGCTCTCGCCGAGCCGCACGCCGGCGTCGAAGCCGCCTTCGACCACGTCGGTGAAGCGATCCTCGATGACGATCTCCAGCACGATGTCGGGATAGGCCTGGGCAAAGGCGCCAAGCCGGGGCGTCAGCGCTAGGTGGGCAGCCGTGCGCGGCACGGTTAGCCTGAGATTGCCGGCCGGCCGGTCGCGCGCCTCGACCGCGGATTCCAGTGCAAGGTCGATCTCCGACAGCGCCGGCCGCAGCCGCTCCAGCAGCTGCGCACCTTCTTCGGTTGGCGCGACGCTGCGCGTGCTGCGCGCCAGCAGTCGCACGCCGAGCCGCGCCTCCAGGCTGGACACCGCATGGCTGACCGCCGAAGGCGCAATCGCCAGCTCCCTGGCCGCGCCGCGAAAGCTGCCGCATTGGGCGACGGTTGCCAGCACTGCAAGCTGTGAAAGGTGAGTTCGATTCATTGATCTATCTTTTAGAACAACCTGTGCAAACAAGAACCGATTATCGAACGTGAAGCAAGGCGCTATCTCTCCGGCATCGCAACAAGCAAACAAAGGAGACGCGTGATGCAAACCCGCAAGCTAGGCACTGAATTGAACGTCTACCCGGTCGGCCTTGGCTGCATGGGCATGAGTTTTGTTTACGGCGGCCAGGAAGAGAAGGACGCGATCGCCACGCTGCATCGCGCCGTCGAGCTCGGCGTCAACTTCTTCGACACGGCGGAAGTCTATGGCCCCTATGAGAACGAGATCCTGCTCCGCAAGGCGCTAAAACCTTTCCGCGACAGGCTGACCATCGCCACCAAATTCGGCTTCAAGATCCTGGAGGAAGGCAACGGCACCGAGCGCATGGCCGGCGTCGACAGCCGCCCCGAACACGTCAAGGCGGTCGCCGAGGCGTCGCTGAAGCGGCTGGGCACCGATGTCATCGACCTCTACTACCAGCATCGCGTCGACCCCAACGTGCCGATCGAGGACACGGTCGGCGCCATGGCCGAGCTGGTGCGCGAGGGCAAGGTGCGGGCGCTGGGTCTGTCGGAGGCCAGTGCCGCCACCATCCGCCGGGCGCACGCGGTTCATCCGATATCGGCCGTGCAGAGCGAATATTCATTGTGGAGCCGTGACCCGGAGGAAGAGGTGTTTGCCGTCTGCCGCGAACTCGGCATCGGCTTCGTGCCCTACAGCCCGCTCGGCCGCGGCCTGCTCACCGGCACCATCGCCAACCCCGAGGCCTTGAGCGACGGCGACTGGCGCCGCGGCTTGCCGCGCTTCCAGGCCGACGCGATGGCGGCCAACGCCGCGGTCGTCGCTACGCTGGAAAAGATGGCGGCGGAGAAGGGCGTGACCTCGGCGCAGCTGGCGCTCGCCTGGGTGCTGCACCAGGGCGATTTCATCGTGCCGATCCCCGGCGCGCGAAAAATCCGCCATCTCGAGCAGAACACGGCGGCTGCGGGGATCGATCTGAGCCAGACCGAGGTGGCGGCCATCGGCGATGCGCTCTCGCCGGACAAGGTCGTCGGCAAGCGCTACACCGAAGAACTGCTGGCGCTGGTGAATGGGTGAGCGTGATCATTGGGTGATTAGAAAAGAGGGGCGCTTCGGCGTCCCCTTTTTCGATGGCTTTGCAGCTCGGAAGGTTGCGAGACGTCGGCGGGACATTTCTGGCTTCGGCATCACCGAGCCGAGCGTTAAGGCATAGCAGTCCTACCACGGCACAACAGCAATCTCCGGCCAGTTGGCTTGGACACGCACACCCTTCGCCTCATGCGTGCGCTGATTATCCATCACCCGGTTCGGCGTGATGCGGAACGAGAAAATATCGTCGAGCCCGAACGGCGCCACCAGCTCAAGCTGCCCGTCCCCATCATATCGAACCCCGACCGCATGGGTCTTCGAAGCGAAATAGCGAACCGACTCGCTGGAACTCGTGTAGCGCGGACACGGCTGACCGAATTTCTGGGGATACCACAAATGCACCCGCGCCTGGTTACGTACCTCGACCGGTAGCGTCAGCCCCGCGAAATGCTGCGCCGCCCGGCAAAGGACCGCGTCCTCGGCCTCGTAGGACAGGTCGCTGTCATCGAAATAGAACAGGTCGACATCCTTGATGCCGTAACCCGACGGCTTGCCGGTCAGATGGTTCCAGATGCTGTTGTAGAGCGCGCCGGACACCACCAGCCAGCCCGGCAGGTCCAAGCTGGCGTGCCCGCGCCAGCGCTTCGACAAGCAGCGGTTCAGCCGCGACGATGTCGAGAAACGCAGCGCGCTGCTCTTCGAAGGAGAGGCCGGCATAGCGAAGATGGTCCATCGCCCTTTGGAGAGCGATTCGCCACCTGTCCGCAATCCCTCAGGCCCTAAGCACGCCGCCCGTCTGCTTGCCGACATTCTCGACGATGCGCTTGGCCAGCGCCTCGAAATCCTCATCGGTCAAAGTCTTTTCGACCGGCTGGATCGCCACCTCGATGGCGATCGACTTCTTGGCGGCACCGAGTGAGGCGCCTTCGAAGATGTCGAACACCGAGACGCCGGTGATCAGCTTCTTGTCGGCGGCCAAAGCCGCGCGCACCAGCGTGCCGGCTTCGACCCTTCTGTCGACGACGAAGGCGAAGTCGCGCTTCACCGCCTGGAAGGCGGAGAGCTCCAGCTTCGGCTTGGTCCGCGTCGGCTTGGCCTTCGGCTCCGGCACGGCGTCGACGAAAACTTCGAAGCCGCACAGCGGTCCGGAAACATCGAGCGCTGCAAGCGTCTTCGGATGGAATTCGCCGAACGTACCCAAAACCACCTTTGGCCCGAGCTTGATCGTGCCGGAGCGGCCGGGATGGTACCAGGCCGGGCCGCCCGCCTCGACCTGCAGCCGCTCGACCGGCGCGCCGCAGGCTTCGAGTGCGGCGATCGCATCGGCCTTGGCGTCGAACACGCCGACCGGCCCTGAATTGCCGGCCCAGTTGCGTCCGGAGCCGTCGAGCTCGGCGGTGCCGCGGCGCACGCCGGCGGCAACACGCCGCTGCTGGTCGGCGCCGTCACCCTCATAGGTGCCCGAAACCTCGAACAGCGCTACGTCGCCAATGCCCTTGTCGGCGTTGCGCTGCGCGGCCGCGATCAGGCCGGGCAGCAGCGACGGCCGCATGTCGGACATGTCGGCGGCGATCGGATTGGCGAGCTTCAGCGCCGTCTGGCCGCCGCCGAACAGTTCGGCGTGTTTGGCGGGGATGAACGACCAGGTGACGGCCTCCATCATGCCGCGCACGGCAAGCGCACGCTTGGCCGTGCGGGTGCGGATCTGCAGCGTGGTCAGGATTTTGGAATTGACCGCGTCGTGCGACCCAAGCGGCTGCGGCACGATGTTGTCGACGCCGTGGATGCGCATCACTTCCTCGACCAGGTCGGCCTTGCCGTCGACATCCGGCCGCCAGGAGGGGACCTTCACGTCGACGACCTCGCCCGCGCCTTGCGGCTCGAAGCCGAGGCGCGACAGGATGTCGAGGGTTTCCGCCCTGGGCACCTCGATGCCGGTCAGCCGCTTCACTTCCGACAGCGGGAAGGCAACGATCTTCGGCTTGTGGCCGCTATAACCGGTCACCTCCATCTCCGTCGGTGTGCCGCCGCAGAAATCGAGCACCAGCTTCGTCGCCAGCTCGACGCCCGGCACCATGAATTCCGGGTCGACGCCGCGCTCGAAGCGGTAGCGCGCATCGCTGATGATGCCGAGCGTACGGCCGGTGCGCGCGGTGGTGATCGGATCCCAAAGTGCGGATTCGATCAGCACGTCTGTGGTGCTCTCGTCGCAACCCGAATGCTCGCCGCCCATGATGCCGGCGATCGATTCGACGCCGTCCTCGTCGGCGATGACGCACATTTCCGGCGTCAATATGTATTCGCGATCGTCGAGCGCATGCACCTTCTCGCCATCGCGTGCGCGCCGCACGGTGAGATTGCCGGCGACCTTCCTGGCGTCGAACACATGCAGCGGCCGGCCGCGGTCGAAGGTGACGTAATTGGTGATGTCGACCAGCGCGCTGATCGGCCTGAGCCCGATGGCGATCAGCCTCTGCTGCAGCCATTTCGGCGACGGGCCGTTCTTCACGCCCTTGACCAGCCGCAGCGCGAAGCCGGGGCAGAGCTCCGGCGCTTCGATCGTCACCTTCACCGGGCACATGCCGCTGCCGGCATGCGGCATGATCGCGCCGCCGACGAGGCGGCCGAGGCCGCTCGCGGCGAGATCGCGGGCGATGCCGTACACACTTGTCGCGTCCGGCCGGTTCGGCGTCAGGTTGATCTCGATCACCGGATCGTCGAGATGCGCATAAGCGGCGAAGCTGGTGCCGACAGGCGCATCGGCGGGCAGGTCGATGATGCCGTGATGCTCGTCCGACAGCTCCAGCTCGCGCTCCGAGCACATCATGCCGTGGCTCTCGACGCCGCGGATCTTGCCGACCGTCAGCGTCACGTCGATGCCGGGAACATAGGTGCCGGGTGCTGCAAAGGCGCCGATCAGGCCCGCGCGGGCGTTCGGCGCGCCGCAGACGACCTGAATGGGAGCCTTGCCGTCGCCGGTGTCGACGGTCAGCACGCGCAGCCGGTCGGCATCGGGATGCTGCACCGCCGTCAGCACCTTGGCGATGACGAAGGGTTTCAGGCCGGCCTTGTCGTCGACATGTTCGACTTCGAGACCGATCGATGTCAGCCGCTCGACGATTTCCGTCAGCGAAGCGTCGGTCTCGAGGTGATCCTTGAGCCAGGAGAGGGTGAATTTCATGACTGTGTTCCGTCTGGGTTAGACGATGATGGTCTGGGCACGCTGGTCTTCAGGTGACGCGGCAAGTCGTCGGGCATGTGCAGGAAGGGGAGCTGCTCGCGCACATGGGCATGGTGCGTCGGCTTGAAATAGGCCGGCATGTCCATGGCGCCGAGCATGAAATAGATGTGGTCCTCCAACCGCTCGTCGACATAGGCGATCGGCGAGCCGCAGATGCCGCAAAACGAGCGCGTCACCGGCCCGTTCTCGTACATCTTCAGCGCCTTGCCGGTGAAGGCGACCTGGTCGGACATGAAGCCGACAAAGGCCGACACTGGCGCGCCGCTCGCCCGCCGGCAATCGCCGCAATGGCAATAGCTGACATGGTGCGGTTCGGCCGAGGCCTCGAACCGCACGGCGCCGCAACGGCAGCCGCCAGTGTGCGGCGCTGTCATGCGCTCAAGCCCCCGAACAAAGTCGGCATGTCGAGCGGCCGGAAGCCGTAATGCGACAGCCAGCGCACGTCGGCATCGAAGAAGGCGCGCAGGTCCGGCATGCCGTATTTCAGCATGGCGATGCGGTCGATGCCCATGCCCCAGGCAAAGCCCTGGTATTCGTCGGGATCGAGTCCGCCATGGCGCAGCACATTGGGGTGCACCATGCCGCAGCCGAGGATCTCCATCCAGTCGGAGCCTTCGCCGAAGCGCACTTCGCCCGGCCGCGAGCGGTCGCACTGGATGTCGACCTCGAGGCTGGGTTCGGTGAATGGGAAGAAGGACGGCCGGAAGCGCATCTTGACGCTCGGTACCTCGAAGAAGGCCTTGCAGAACTCCTCCAGCACCCACTTCATGTTGGCGACGTTGGCTGATCTGTCGATCACCAGGCCTTCGACCTGATGGAACATTGGCGAGTGGGTGGCATCGGAATCCTGACGGTAGGTCTTGCCGGGGATGACGATGCGGATCGGCGGCTTCTGCCGCTCCATGGTGCGGATCTGCACCGGCGAGGTGTGGGTGCGCAACAGCTTGCGCTCGCCCTTCTCGTCCGGCTGGAAGAAGAAGGTGTCGTGCATCTCGCGCGCCGGATGCCCCTCGGGGAAATTCAGTGCGGTGAAATTGTAATAGTCGCTCTCGATATCTGGGCCTTCGGCGATGGCGAAGCCGAGGTCGCCGAAGATCGCCGCGATCTCGTCGATGACCTGGCTGATCGGGTGGATGCGGCCGCGCTCGGCCGGCGACTGCCGCACTGGCAGCGTCACGTCGACCGTCTCGGCGGCGAGCCTGGCGGCGATCGCCACGTCCTTCAGTTCAGCCTTGCGCTGGGTGAGCGCCTCGGTGACACGGTTCTTCAAGCCGTTGATCGCCGGGCCCTTCACCTGCCGCTCCTCGGCGCTCATCGCGCCCAGTGTCTTCAGCATTTCGGAGACCGAGCCCTTCTTGCCGAGCGCTGAAACGCGCACGGCTTCGATCGACGCCTCGTCGGCGGCCGAGGCGATGTCGGCCATCAGGGAATTTTCGAGAGTTTCCATATCGCTCATGTTCCAGACCCGATTAGGCATAAGAAAAACCCGCGCCAGCCGTGCCAGCGCGGGTTCCCCAAATCAGAATTGCGAATGCTTGGGAAGCGCTGGTCTTAAGCGACAGCGCTTTCAAAAGCGTTCGGCGTGGTGTTCTTGAGGTATTCGAGCGCGACCTTGGCCTTGGCCACGAGAGCGGCGAAAGCCTGCGGCTCGTGGATGGCCATGTCCGACAGGATCTTGCGGTCGATCTCGATGCCGGCCTTGTTGAGCCCGTCGATGAAGCGGCCATAGGTCAGGCCGTGCTCGTGCGTCGCGGCGTTGATACGCTGGATCCACAGCGCGCGGAACGAGCGCTTGCGGTTCTTGCGGTCGCGATAGGCGTACTGCAGCGACTTTTCCACCGCCTGCTTGGCGATGCGGATGGTGTTCTTGCGGCGGCCGTAGAAACCCTTGGCGGCTTTCAGGACCTTCTTGTGCTTGGCGTGCGAGGTGACGCCTCTCTTTACGCGTGCCATGTCATGATCTCCTTAATCGTGTCCGGACCGAATGCCTTAGAGGCCGTTCGGCAGAAAATTCTTGATGACCTTCTTGCCATCCGGTTCAGCCAGAACCATCGTGCCGCGGGCATTTCGAATGAACTTGTTGGAACGCTTGATCATGCCGTGACGCTTGCCGGCCGCAGCCGACAGGACTTTACCCGTACCTGTGATCTTGAACCGCTTCTTGGCGGCCGATTTGGTCTTCATCTTGGGCATTTTGCTACTCCGTTTCTATGAGGTCCCTGTCGTGCCTTCGGCACTCCGCGCCTCTTGTTTTGTTCGCTTCGGGCCGACCAAAGCCCGAAAAGCAAATGAAACCGCCACGGCATGCCCTGCCGGGCGGTTTTCTTGGAACGGCGGTCCTATACGTCAAAGCAGGCTTGCGCGCAACACCCGCCGGGATGCGACGTTATGGCAGCCGGAATAGAACCGGCAGTATCCCCGACTGCTGCGCGCCATCGATGGTTTCGAAGACGGGCAGCGCCACCAGGAACACCAACCCGTCGAGCAAAGTGGTCAACAGCAGGCGCGGCTTGAAGCTGCCGGTATCACCTTCCTCATAAAGCGAAAGCCTTGGGAAGAAGCGCGGCACCTTCGCCAGATAGGCCTGGTATGGCGCGCCGAGAGCCTCCCTGAGGAATTTCTCCTCGCGCAGGATGACAATGTAAAAGGCCCCCGCGCAGAGCAGCCCAAAGCCGATCGTGGCTGTGATCGAGCCGATCTGTGCGCCGACGCCGGCGGCGGCGATGCTCGAGAAGACATAGAGTGGGTTGCGGGTGATCGAATAGGGTCCGCCGGTCACCACCTCGGCGGATTTGCGCCCGCCAATATAGAGCGTCGACCACAAGCGTCCGACGACGCCGAGGAAGATCAGCAGCACGCCGAACATTTCGATGGACTCATGCACCGGGGTGTCTGGCGGAAAGGTCGACTGCCCGAACAGCAGCGCCGCGAACAGGACGACGACGAGCACCGCAAGCACCATCCGGCGCGTGTGCTGGTAGTTGCCCAGCCCATATTTGAAGTCCTCGGCGCGCTTCACTTCATTGACCATGTCGCGGGATCCGATCGTCGAGGGTTCGATTGCAGCGTCTGGACAAGAAAAAGGCGTCCCGCCGATCGCCGGGACGCCCTGGGGTATGATTCAGGCGGATTTAAAGCGCGATGACCACGCTGAACTGATCGTGATCAGCGGGGTGCCAGCACCATCATCATCTGGCGGCCTTCAAGCTTCGGTTCCGCTTCGACCTTGGCAATCGGCGCCACTTCCTCGCGGACCTTGTTCAGAAGCTGCATGCCGAGTTCCATATGCGCCATCTCGCGGCCACGGAAGCGCAGCGTCAGCTTGACCTTGTCGCCTTCCTCGAAGAAGCGCCGCACGGCCTTCATCTTGGTCTCGTAGTCGTGGCTGTCGATGTTCGGGCGCATCTTGATCTCCTTGATCTCGATGACCTTCTGGTTCTTGCGCGCCTCGGCCGCCTTCTTCTGGTTGGCGTATTTCAACTTGCCGAGATCGAGGATTTTTACGACGGGCGGTACCGCATTGGGCGATATCTCAACCAGATCGAGCCCGGCCTCTTCGGCGAGCAGCAATGCGTCGTTGATGGAAACGTCGCCGCGGTTCTGGCCTTCTGCGTCGATAAGCTGGACCCGGGGAACCCGGATGTCGCGGTTGGAGCGCGGCCCATCCTTGGTGGGCGCCGCTGCTTTGAAAGGTCTGCGAATGGTCGTGGTCTCCTTGAGCCGTTTCGTTCAGGGTTGTTGCAGTTCGGATGTTCAGGACGCGCCAATGTGGTGAGCGCGCGGCGCAAGTCAATAGCACAGCCTTCTCAGGAAATCACCTGATCGCGAGCCTGCACCAAGCAAAGAAAGTTGTAGACCGCTTTTCGTTGAGCGCCCGGCTGTGCCAAAAGACCCGGCGTGAGGGAAAGCCATGACCGCCACTGCGCCTGAGTTTCTGGAAGTCGAGGGAACCGATATCGCCGTCAGACGGGCGCCGGGGGCTGCGCCCGGCGTCGTCTGGCTCGGTGGCTACAAATCCGACATGCTGGGCACCAAGGCCGAGACGCTGGCTGAGTGGACGGCAAAGGAAGGCCGCGCTTTCCTGCGTCACGACTATTCCGGCCACGGCGAATCGGGCGGCGTCTTCGCCGATGGCACCATTTCGAAATGGCTTGGACAAAGCCTCGCCGTCTTCCGCTGCTTCACCAAGGGCAAGCAGATCCTGGTCGGCTCCTCGATGGGCGCCTGGATCGCGCTGCGCATGGTCCAGGAATTGCGCAAGGCGGGTGACGACCGCATCGCCGGCCTGGTGCTGCTGGCCCCGGCGCCGGATTTCACCGCCGAGCTGGTCGAGCCGGTGCTGACCGAGGCTCAGAAGGGCGATCTCACTGAGAAGGGGTTCTTCGAGGAGCCGTCCGACTATTCGGCCGAGCCTTACATCTATACGCGCGCCTTGATGGAGGACGGCAGGAAGAACCTTGTCATGACCGGGCCGATCGACACCCATTGCCCGGTCCACATCCTGCAGGGCCTGGCCGACGCCGACGTGCCGTCGAGCCATGCGCTGAAGCTGGCCGCCCTGCTGCCGGCCGATGACGTGACGCTGTCGCTCATCCCCGATGGCGACCACCGCCTGTCCCGACCCCAGGATCTCGACATGCTGATGCGGGCGGTGGGCGACATGGTGCGGCGAGCAGGGTAGGTCATGCGCATTTCCATCCCGATATCCGCCTTTGTCGCGGCGATCGTCGGCTTTGGCGGCACGCTGGCCGTTGTCATCGCCGCCGCCAAGGCGGTCGGCGCCACCCAGGTCGAGACGGCGAGCTGGGTCACCGCGCTGTGCCTGGCGATGACCATCGAGTGCTTGTGGCTGTCCTGGCGCACGAAAATGCCCGTCATCACCGCCTGGTCGACGCCAGGCCTCGCGCTGATCGCGGCATCGAGCGGCTTTACGATAAATGATGCGGTGGGCGCCTTCATCGTCACCGCCATCCTGTTGATCGCCACCGGCCTGTTCAAGCCGCTGACCCAGCTGATCGCCAGGATACCGGCCTCGGTCGCTTCCGGCATGCTGGCCGGCATCCTCGTCAGCTTCGCCACCGGCGCGGTCAAGACCATTCCCGCCGACCCCTGGCTGATCCTGCCGCTGATCGGGACATTTTTTGTCATCCGCCTGTTCAACCCGGCACTGTCGGTTCTTGCGGTGTTGATCGGCGGCGGCTTCGCGGCCTTCCTCACCGGCCGTGTCGGCGGCCTGCCGACGCCGGAACTGTCGACCCTCACACTGATTGCGCCACATTTCAGCACTGCATCGATCATCGGGCTGGCTCTGCCGCTCTACCTCGTCACCATGGCCTCGCAGAACCTGTCCGGCCTCGCCGTGCTGAGGGCCGCCGGTTACCATCCCGAGCCTGGCCCGCTGATCGGCGTCACCGGCCTGTTCTCGCTGCTGTCGGCGCCATTCGGCGCCTCGACCACCAATCTGGCGGCGATCTCGGCGGCGATCTGCACCGGGCCGGATGTCCACCCCGACCCGGCCGAGCGCTGGAAGACCGGTCCCTTCTATGCGTTTGCCTATCTGGTCTTTGCCATCTTCGGCGCCTCGCTGGTGGCGATCTTCGCTGTCCTGCCGCAGAGCCTGATCGTGCTGGTCGCCGGCCTGGCGCTGATGGCCCCTTTGGCCAACGCGCTGTCGATAGCCTTGAAGGAAGAGGGCGAGCGCATGGCCGCCACCGTCACCTTCGCCGTCACCGCTTCCGGGCTGACGCTGTTCGGCGTCGGCGCCGCATTCTGGGGCCTGGTCGCCGGCCTGGCCGTGCTTTTCCTCGAAATGCTCAAAAAGAAATAATCATTTCAGCTCTTTGTCCGGTTTTGGCCGGATCTGTCTTGAATCGCCGTTTTCCCCATCCCATTTCGATTCCACGCAGCCGATCTGGCTGTCTCCAACGGAAGGACTGGGAGAAAATGAACACGACTGCATTGATCCGCCCGGCCTGGACGCCGGCGACCATCGCGTTGATGGTGATCGGCTTCATGGTGTTCTGGCCGCTCGGCTTCGCCATGCTCGCCTACATCATCTGGGGCGACCGGCTCGACGGCTTCAAGCGCGACGTCAACCGCGCCACGGACGGTATCTTCGCCGGCTGCCGCCGCGGTTCCGACAAGGCCGCGCGCTGGGGCCACGGCTCCGCCCGCACCGGCAACGTCGCTTTCGACGACTGGCGCGAAAAGGAGCTTGAGCGCCTCGCCGAAGAGCGCCGCAAGCTCGACGAGATGCTGACCGAGTTCGACGACTACGCTCGCGAACTGCGCCGCGCCAAGGACCAGGACGAGTTCGATCGCTTCATGGCGAATCGCAACAAGTCGACTGCCCCGACGACGACAGCGTCCAAGACCACCGGGACGACCCCCAAGCGCAAGGGTTCGAATCTGCTTGACGACTGAGGCCGCGCGACAGGCCCCGGCACGATAGACGGCGTCGCGCAAGCGGCGCCGTTTCTTTTTTGTTCTCTTTTCAGCTTCGCTCCACTGGTCGTTTTCCTCGAATCGCGTATCGTCCAGCCATGTCCTTCGGCTTCTTCCGCAACCTGACCAAGCCCAAGCCGACGCCGATCGTCGAGCGCGAACATTGCGTCGCCGGCCGCACGCTGCCGCTTAAGATCGTCGAGAGCGCCAGGGCTCGCCGGCTGACGCTGCGCATCGATTCCGGCGGTCAGGGCCTGCGCATCACCGTGCCGCCGGGCCTGCGCCGCGGCGAGGTCGAGAAGTTCCTCGACCGCCACCAGGACTGGCTGGAGCAGCGGCTGGCCAAGGTGCCGACACGGCCGCAGGTGCGGCCCGGCATCAAGATTCCGGTGCGCGGCGTGGCGCACCGAATCGTCCATGAACCCGCCAAACGCGGCACCGTCACCGTGTCGCGCGACGAGCGCGGCCCGCTGCTGATCGTGCATGGCGAGCGCGTGCACCTGCCGCGCCGCATCGCCGATTTCCTCAAGCGCGAGGCCAAGCGCGAGATCGAGCGCCTGGTGACCAAGCACAGCGCCGCCATCGGCAAGCGCGCCAAGGCGATCCGTTTCAAGGACACGTCGAGCCGCTGGGGCTCCTGCACCTCCGACGGCAATCTGTCCTTCTCCTGGCGCATCATGATGGCGCCCGCGCCGGTCATAAACTACCTCGTCGCGCACGAGGTGGCGCATCTCAAGGAGATGAACCACGGCCCGAAATTCTGGAAATTGTGCGAGCAACTCTGCCCCGACACCGAGCGCTGCAAGGACTGGCTGAAGCGCAATGGCGGTGCGCTACAGGCGATCGTGTTCGATTAGACCAATTCCAGGAAAAGTGTGAAACGGCTTTCCGTCCGGAATTGCGTCGTCCGGGCCAGCTTGGCCAGCCGCTCAATCATCGTTCGCCGCGTTCAACTCCTCAGGCCGCAACCCCTCGTCGCCCTGGCGAGGCCACGGCAGGAAATTCCGCTCGAAGGCGTCGCCGCCGAAATAGTCGAGCGCGCGGTGCGCCTCGGCGCCGTTGAAGGCTGCCTTGTCCATCAGATGCGCGATCACTTCGTGGGCCTGCGCGATCTTTTGCCTGAGTTGGGCAACGCTCTGGTCAGTCATGACTATCTGCTCCCGCCTGTGTTTCCCTAATTGAAAGGTAGTGCTTTCCGCCCCGGCGGCAAACAGCATGCTTTTTCTCGACTCTTAAGCTGTTTCGTGCCAATCCCCGCGCCATGGCGCTCGACATCAAGATATGCGGGTTGAAGACCGATGACGCATTGGCCGCGGCGCTGGCCGGTGGTGCCAGCCATGTCGGCTTCATCTTCTTCGCCAAGAGCCCGCGCTATGTCGCGCCCGAAGAAGCCGGGCGCCTGCGCCAGGCGGCAACCGGCAAGGCCGGCGCCGTCGCCGTGACGGTCGATGCCGGCGATGCGTTCCTCGACGAGATCGTCGAAAAAATGCACCCCGACATGCTGCAGCTTCACGGCTCGGAGACGCCGGAGCGGGTGGCCGGGGTCAAGGCCCGTTATGGCCTGCCGGTCATGAAGGCGCTGTCGGTCAGCGAGGCCGCGGATATCGAGCGGACAAAACCCTTCATAGGCATCGCCGACCGCTTCCTGTTCGATGCCAAGCCGCCGAAAGGTTCGGAATTGCCGGGCGGCAACGGTGTCGCCTTCGACTGGCGCATTCTGGCCGGCCTTGACGCCGGCGTCGATTACATGCTTTCCGGTGGGCTCAACGCCGCCAATATCGGCGATGCCCTCCAGCTTGCCAATCCGCCCGGAATAGACATTTCGTCGGGCGTGGAAAGCGCGCCGGGCGTCAAGGAGCCGGCGCTGATCGAGCAGTTTTTCCGGGCCGTCAGGGCAGAACGCGACAACCGCGCCGCCTGAGCGTGCTCTAAACCAAAGCATGTCCCGGAGAAGTGGGAACCGGTTTTCCGCCAAGGACATGCTCAAGACCAGATGCAGGAGATCGGCGATGGACAAGCCGGCGACACCCAATTCCTTCCGCACCGGACCCGACGAGCAGGGCATGTTCGGCATCTTTGGCGGCCGTTTCGTCGCCGAGACGCTGATGCCGCTGATCCTCGACCTGGAGCGGCACTGGAATGAGGTCAAGAACGATCCCGATTTCAAAGCCGAGCTGCAGAACCTGTCGACCCACTATGCCGGGCGGCCGTCAAAACTTTATTTCGCCGAAGGCCTGACGAAACATCTCGGCGGCGCCAAGGTCTACTTCAAGCGCGAAGACCTGAACCACACCGGTTCGCACAAGATCAACAACTGCCTCGGCCAGATCCTGCTCGCCAAGCGCATGGGCAAAAAGCGCATCATCGCCGAGACCGGCGCCGGCCAGCATGGTGTCGCCTCGGCCACGGTCGCGGCCCGCTTCGGCTATCCGTGCGTCGTCTATATGGGCGCCACCGACGTCGCCCGCCAAAGCCCCAATGTCTTCCGCATGAAGCTGCTCGGCGCCGAAGTCAGGCCGGTGACCGCCGGCCACGGCACGCTGAAGGACGCCATGAACGAAGCGCTTCGTGATTGGGTGACCAATGTCGAGGACACCTATTACCTGATCGGCACCGCCGCCGGCCCGCATCCCTATCCGGAACTGGTGCGCGACTTCCAGTCGGTCATCGGTTCCGAGGCGCGCACCCAGATCCTCGAACAGGAAGGCCGGCTGCCCGACACCATCATCGCCTGTGTCGGCGGCGGTTCGAACGCCATCGGCATGTTCCATCCCTTCCTCGACGACAGGCAAGTCCGCATCATCGGCATCGAAGCCGGCGGCCGCGGCCTCGACGGCATCGAGCATTGCGCCTCGATGAATGCCGGCGCGCCCGGCGTGCTGCATGGCAACCGCACCTATCTCTTGCAGAATGCCGACGGCCAGATCATGGATGGCCACTCGATCTCGGCCGGCCTCGACTATCCCGGCGTCGGCCCCGAGCATTCCTGGCTGCGTGACAGCGGTCGCGTCGAATATGTGCCGATCCTCGATGACGAGGCACTGGAAGCGTTCCAGCTGACGACGCGCGTCGAAGGCATCATCCCGGCGCTGGAATCGGCCCATGCCATCGCGCATGCGGTCAAGATCGTACCGGCCATGGACAAGGACCAGATCGTCATCGTCAACCTGTCCGGCCGCGGCGACAAGGACGTGCACACGGTGGCCTCGATGCTGGGCATGGAGATCTGATCATGACCACCCGCATCGACCGCCGCATGGCAAAACTGAAAGCCGAAGGCCGCCCCGCCTTAGTCACCTATTTCATGAGCGGCGATCCGGACTATGTCACCGCTTTATCGATCATGAGGGCCTTGCCCAAGGCGGGCGCCGACATCATCGAAATGGGCATGCCATTTTCCGATCCGATGGCCGATGGCCCGGCGATCCAGGCGGCGGGCCTGCGGGCGCTGAAAGGCGGCCAGACGCTGGTCAAGACGCTGCAGATGGCGTCGGAATTCCGCGCCAGCGACAATGAAACGCCGATCGTTTTGATGGGCTACTACAACCCGATCTACATCTACGGCGTCGACCGTTTCCTCAAGGACGCTATCGCCAGTGGTATAGACGGGCTGATCGTCGTCGACCTGCCGCCGGAGATGGACGAGGAACTCTGCATCCCGGCGCTCAAGGCCGGCATCAACTTCATCCGCCTGGCGACGCCGACCACCGACGACAAGCGCCTGCCCAAGGTGCTGCAGAACACCTCCGGCTTCGTCTACTATGTCTCGATGACGGGCATCACCGGCTCTGCCCTGGCCGACACCGGCAAGGTGGCGGCGGCCGTCAGGCGCATCAAGGGCCATACCGACCTGCCGGTCTGCGTCGGCTTCGGCGTCAAGACCGCCGAGCAGGCGCGCATTATCGGTGCCAATGCCGACGGCGTCGTCGTCGGCACCGCGATCGTCAATGCGGTGGCCAATGTGCTCGGGCCCAAGGGCGAAAAGACCGCCGATCCGGCCGAAGCGGTCGCCACTTTGGTCAGCGGGCTGTCGCAAGGCGTGCGCTCGGCCCGCCTTGCTGCCGCCGAATAATCTTCCTACCTCTTCGTCAGGACAGGAGCCGAAGCGATGAACTGGATAACCAATTACGTCCGCCCGAAGATCAATTCGATGCTCGGCCGTCGCACCGACATGCCCGAAAACCTCTGGATCAAGGATCCCGAGACCGGCGAGATGGTGTTCCACAAGGACCTGGAGCAGAACCAGTTCGTCATCCCGTCCTCCGGCCATCACATGAAGATCTCGGCCAAGGAGCGGCTGAAATACTTCTTCGACGACGGCAAATACGAGACGCTCGAAAACCCCAAGGTGGTGCAGGATCCGCTAAAATTCCGCGACGAGAAGCGCTACACCGACCGGCTCAAGGACGCCAAGGCCAAGACCGGCCTGGAGGACGCCGTCGTCAATGCGCTGGGCGCCATCGACGGCTTGCCGGTGGTGGTGACCGTGCAGGATTTCGCCTTCATGGGCGGCTCGCTCGGCATGGCCGCCGGCGACGCCATTGTGCACGCCTTCGAGGTTGCCCTGCAGCGCAAGCGGCCGCTGATCCTGTTCGCTGCCTCCGGCGGCGCCCGCATGCAGGAAGGCATTCTCTCGCTGATGCAGTTGCCGCGCACCACGGTCGGCGTCGACCGGCTGAAAGAGGCGGGCCTGCCCTATATCGTCGTGCTCACCAATCCGACCACCGGCGGCGTCACCGCGTCCTACGCCATGCTGGGCGATGTCCACATCGCCGAACCCGGCGCGCTGATCGGCTTTGCCGGCCCGCGCGTCATCGAGCAGACCATCCGCGAAAAACTGCCCGACGGCTTCCAGCGCGCCGAATATCTGATGGAGCACGGCATGGTCGACATGGTGGTGTCGAGGCTCGAATTGCGCCAGACGATTTCGCGGCTCTTGAAGATGCTGCTCAAGATGCCGGAAGAGCAGAAGCCGCTGGAGCCGGAGATCCTGCCGCCGGCGCTTGCCCAGCCGGAAGCACGGCCGCAGGCCTGACGCGGCGTTCTTAGCCGCGAACCGCGATTGCGCGAGACTCCGCGCACGCTTAGGATTCTTTTATGACCACGCTTGCCGCCGACCGTGAAATTGAAGCCCTGATGGCGCTTCACCCGAAAGGCTTCGACCTTTCGCTCGACCGGATTTCGCGGCTGCTCGAGCGGCTGGGCAACCCGCAGGACCGGCTGCCGCCGGTGATCCACATCGCCGGCACCAATGGCAAGGGCTCATGCGCGGCCTTTTCGCGAGCGCTGCTCGAAGCCGCCGGGCATCTGGTCCATGTGCACACTTCGCCGCATCTGGTGAACTGGCACGAGCGCTACCGTCTTGCCGCCGATGGCGGCGGCAGGCTGGTCGACGACGAGGTTTTCGCCGAAGCCATCGCCCGCGTCGCCAAGGCCAATGCAGGCAAGAAGATCACCGTCTTCGAGATCCTCACCGCCGTCACCTTCATCCTGTTTTCCGAACATCCGGCCGCGGCCGCCATCATCGAGGTCGGCCTCGGCGGCCGCTTCGACGCCACCAATGTCGTGGCCAGGCCGGCGGTGTCGGTGATCATGCCGGTCTCGCTCGACCACGAGGCCTATCTCGGCGACCGTGTCGAGCTGATCGCCGCCGAAAAGGCCGGCATCATCAAGCCCGGCTGCCCGGTTGTCATCGGCGCCCAGGAAACCGAGACGGCGCTGCAGGTGCTGATCGAAACCGCCGAGCGGCTCGATTGCCCGACCTTCGTCTACGGCCAGGATTTCCTCGCCTACGAGGAAAACGGCCGCATGGTCTACCAGGACGAGGACGGCTTGATGGACCTGCCGCCACCGCGCCTGCCGGGGCGACACCAGTTCGCCAATGCGGCGGCGGCGATCGCCGCGGTCAAGGCGGCGGGTTTCGAGATCAGCCATCGCGCCGCCGAGAAGGCGATGACCAGCGTCGCCTGGCCCGGCCGCATGCAAAAGCTGGCGCAGGGGCGGCTGGCGGAGCTGGCGCCGAAGGGCGCCGACATCTGGCTCGACGGCGGCCACAATCCAGGCGCCGGCATCGTCGTCGCCGAGGCGCTGGCCGAGCAGGAAGACAAGAACCCGCGGCCGCTGTTCCTGATCTCCGGCATGATCAACACGAAGGACCAGAGCGGCTATTTCCGCGCCTTCAAGGGCCTCGCCCGCCATGTCTACACGGTGCCGGTGAGCATGAGCGATGCCGGCGTGCCGAATGACGAGCTGGCCATCCGCGCCGTCGAGGCCGGCCTGTCGGCCGAGCCGGTCAGCTCCGTCGCCAGCGCCCTGATGCTGCTGCGCGACACATGGGACGGCCCGCCGCCGCGCATCCTGATCGGCGGTTCTTTGTACCTGGCCGGCGCCGTGTTGGCCGAGAACGGCACGCCGCCGACCTGAGCGCGCGTCCGATCACCGCAAGGAGCCAGTGATGATCAAGGTAAAGCAGCTCGCTCACGCCTGCATTTTCGCGCATGATCTGGAAGCGACGCGGAGCTTCTACCGGGACGTGCTCGGCATGGACACCCAATTCAATTTCCTGCGCGACGGCACGGTTTTCGGCTTCTACCTCAATTGCGGCGGCCGCAGCCATGTCGAGGTGTTCCAGAAAGACGAGGCCAGCTACAGCGAGCTGAACCAGATCAACCATTTCTGCCTTGAAGTGGAAAACATCGATGCGGCGATCGCCCACATAAGGGCGAAGGGCATCGACATCACGGCCAAGAAACATGCCTGCGACGATACCTGGCAGGCCTGGATCCGCGACCCCAACGGCGTGAAGATCGAGCTATTCGAATATACCGAGAAAAGCGCGCAATTCGTTGGTGGCGATCGCATCGCCGACTGGTGATCGCTGGGCCGCGAGAGATTTACTTCAGCTCGATCTCGATGAAGGCGTATTCGCCCTCATTGGCGTTGATCACGTCGTGCTCGACGCCTTCCTTGCGGAAATAGGGCGCGCCCTTCTTCATCTCGGCGAAGGATTCGCCGTCCTTGGTCAGGAGCTTCACCTTGCCGTCCATCAGCGGCACGACGACATAGTCGTGGCCATGGCGGTGCCAGCCGGTGTTGTCGCCCGGCTGGAAGCGGTACTCGGTGACGATGACGCGCTCATTGTCGATGAAGACGGTGGCCTTGGCGGATCCGGTCATGGGGTTCTCCTGTCCTTTTCAAGCAGAAGACATGGAAGACCGTTGCGCGAGGGCCAGAGCACGTTGAGCGATGACGCCAAAGAAAAGCCCGGCGCGATGGCCGGGCTTGTCCTTCAAACATTTTGATTGGCTCAGGCGAGGTTGCCGTTGATCCAGTGTGACAGCGCGGTCTTCGGCGCGGCACCCACCTTGATGTCGGCGCGTTCGCCACCCTTGAAGATCATCAGCGTCGGGATCGAGCGTACGCCGAACTGCGCCGCCAGTTCCGGGTTCTCGTCGATGTTCAGCTTGGCGATCTTGACCTTGCTGCCGAGTTCGGTGGCGATCTCTTCGAGCGCCGGCGCGATCATCTTGCACGGGCCACACCATTCGGCCCAGAAATCAACCACGACCGGCTCCTTGGCGTTGAGCACATCGGCCTCGAAATTGCTCTTGTCGACCTTGACGGTGGCCATGCGGAAATCCTTTCGAAAATTCGGTTGCACCAAATGTGGTGGTTGTCGCGCCCTTCTTCAAGCAGTTCTTGTGTCACGCTCCCGTGAGTCGAGCAAGGGCATCGTCCATGACCGCCGACGGCAGTTCGATCAGCCTTGGAGCCTCGGTAAACAGCAGTGCTGCCGAGATCTCATGGCCGGGATAAAGCGGCTGAAGCAGCGCCCGATAGAGCGCGAGCTGCAGCACGTAGGCCGGCGGCACCTCGGCAATCGTCGCCGGCGCCGGCCGGTTGGTCTTGTAGTCGACGATCGACACCCTGCCCGATGTCACCGCCAGGCGGTCGATCTTGCCGGAGATGGGGCGTTTCCTGCCCTTCACCTCGAGGCTGCCCATGATCGAAACCTCGGCGCGCGATGACGAACCGAACAGCGGTGCGAAGCGCGGGTCGGCGAGGATCGAGAACACCGAGGCGAGCACCCTGCTACGCTCGGCCTCGGGCCATTCGGCGCCGGCGCGCGCCAGATAACGCTCGGCCGCATCCCGGCGTTCGCTCTCCGCGATGCCGGGCAGCATTTGCAGCAGTTTGTGCAGCGCCAGCCCGCGCATAACTGCGAAACCGGGCTCGGCCTCCGCATTCAGCACCGGCGAGCGCGTGTCGGCTACGGTTTCCTTGGTCTCGTCGATCAATGCCGAGGCGCCGGACGGCGACAGCGGCCGCGGCAGGTCCTCGTAAGGCGGCAGCGGCTGGAACAGGCTCTCCGGCAACGGCGCGAACTGCAGTGCCGGCCTGTTCTCTCCGCTTGTTGTGATGGCCACCGGCGGCAGCTTGGTCATGTTGAAGCGATGCACTGGCTCGCCGGTGGCGGGATGCTTGCGCTCAGTGCTTTCAGGCGCGCCGACCAGCGCGCGGCTGACGATCGAATGCCAGGTGCCTGTGTTTGGCGCGCGCTTGCCGTGATAGGCGCAGACGATCAGCCGGTCCTCGGCGCGCGTCATGCCGACATAGAGCAGCCGGCGGTACTCGTCGTCGGCCAGTTCGCGCGCGCGGGCGGCTGCGGTCTTGGAAAAGCCGTTGGCGACGTCGCTGGCCGAGCGCCAGAGATAGCCCTTGCCGACGAAATGTTCGCCCGAGCCTTGGAACGGCATCAGCCTCGGCAGATGCTGGTCGCTGAACGGCGCCGAGCCGCCATCGACCAGGAAGACGACTGGCGCCTCCAGGCCCTTGGCGGCGTGCACGGTCATGACGCGCACCTCGTCGCGGGTCTGGTCCATCTCGCGCTTGATCTCGGGGCCGGTGCTTTCCAGCGTCGCCAGGAAGGCTTCCAGCCCCGGAAGGCCGGTCCGTTCCTCGGCCAGGCAGAAGCTCAGGAATTCGTCGATGATATCACCGGCTTCCGGTCCGAGCCGCGCGATCATCCTCTTGCGCAGCCCGTCGCGGGCGAGTGCCGCGGCATAGAACTCGAACACCGGCTTGAACGCCGCTTCGTCCGACCAGGCATCGAGCCGGCTAACGATGGCGGCCAGCGCGATGTCTTCGCCGGCGTGCTGTCGCAGCGATCCGATCAGCGACTTTCCCGATGGCCGTCCGTTTGCCAGCGCAAACAATCGCTCCTCGGAAACGTCGAAGATCGGGCTGCGCAGCACGGCGGCCAGCGACAGGTCGTCTTCCGGCTGAATGAGGAAATGCCCGAGCGCGATCAGATCCTTCACGGCGATATGGCCGGGCAGGCTAAGCCGGTCGGCGCCGGCGACCGGGATCTGCCGATTCTTCAGGCTGCGCGACAGCGCATGGACGAAACGGTCGCGCTTGCGCACCAGCACAAGAATGTCGCCGGCCGTCAGCTTCCGTCCCTTGCCTTCGATGGTCTCGCCGTCCCTGAGCCAGGCCTGGATGGTCGCCGCCACATGCTCGGCAACGCGCACCGCCGGCGCGCTGGCATGGTTGACGGGCAAGGTCCAGTCGTCGGGTTCCTCGACCGCATCGGCGCCGATCGACGGCCAGACCTCGACATAGCCCGGCGCATCGGTGCGGATCGCCTTGTGGCTCAGCGGGTCGGGATCGTGGCTGATGCCGCGCCGTACGCCCGGTTCGGCGAAGACGCGGTCGACGGCGGCCAGCACGTCGTCGGTCGAGCGGAACGACCAGGTCAGCTTGAGATCGGCGAACGAAGCGTCCGCGTCGCGCACGCGTCCGGCAAACAAAAGCCGGCTGTCGGCAAAGGAGTCCGGGGCGGCACCCTGGAAGGAGTAGATCGACTGCTTTTCGTCGCCGACGGCAAACACCGTCCGCTGAACGGTCTCGCGTTGGCCGAGCCCGGCAAAGAACTCTTCCGTCAGCCGCTTCACCACCTCCCACTGGTCGGGACTGGTGTCCTGCGCCTCGTCGAGCAGGATATGGTCGATGCCCTGGTCGAGCTTGTATTGCACCCAGGGCCCGGCGTCGGGCCGCGCCAGCAGGCTGACCGTGCGGGTGATGAGATCGTTGAAATCGAGGAAGCCGCGGCCGCGTTTCAGCTGCTCGTAGCGCGCGATCAGCCAGCCAGCGATCGTCAGCGCGGCGCACGTGCCTTCCAGCATCCGGAACAGCGCCAACCTGTCCGAAACCTCGATTATGGCATTGACCGCCACCAGATAGCGCTCGGGCAAATCGGGCAGCCGGTCGAGCAGCGCCTTTTTGAATGCCTTTTGTGGATCGTAGGGGTCGCCGTCCGCCTTGAGGAAGGCCTTGCCGAGCATCTGCAGCCGGCGGATCGGATCCTTCTCGGCGAAGGCGGCACGGGCATAGGGCAGCAAATTGTTCAGGACGGTTCGGGCGTCGGTGGCCTCGGCGGCATGGGCGAAGCCGGCAAAATAGTCGGGCAGGAAGCCCGGCAGCGGCCAGACCGAGCCGGCTATGCCTTCGGCTGTTTCGCCGGCGCGGAACCGGAATTCGTCGAACAGCGGCTGGAAGCCCAGCCCGCCACGGCCAAGCGCGCCGATGAAGGCGCGTAAGCCGTCGCGCTTGTGCACGATTTCGGCAAGCAGCGCGTCGAGACCGGCTTCGCCGCCGCGCTCCAGCACGGTGGCGAAGGCCTCCGCCAGCCCTGCCTCGCCGGCGGTGGTGCCCGAAATCATGTCGCGTCGCGCGGTGGCGAAAAGCGACGCCTCCATCTGCGGGTCGAGCATTTCGAAATGCGCGGGAATGTTGGCTTCCAGCGGAAACTGGTGCAGCACCGATTCACAGAAGGCGTGGATGGTCTGGATCTTCAGACCGCCCGGCGTTTCCAGCGCCTCGGCGAACAGCCGCCGTGCCCGGCGCATCGTGTCGCGATCGGCCCGACGGCCGTCCAGCGCTTCGATCCGCGCCGCCAGTTCCGTGTCGCCGAGCGACGTCCATTCGGACAGCGTCGAGAACACCCGGTTCGACATGTTGGCGGCGGCGGCGCGCGTATAGGTCAGGCACAGGATCTTCGACGGATCGGTGCCGCGCAACAAAAGCCGGATGACGCGCTGCGCCAGCACATGCGTCTTGCCGGAGCCGGCATTGGCCGACACCCAGGCCGAATTCAGCGGGTCGGAGGCGCGCGCCTGGCTGGCGGCGGTGTCGCTCGGGATCGGGTAGGCCTTCTTCATGCCTCCCCCGCCTCGTCGTCGCTGTCGCCGCCGGCCGACCATTCGAGCACGCGCGCCAGATGGTCGTAGTCGCCATCCGCCTCGCCCTCGCGGAAGGGCAGCGCGCGCGACAGATAGCCGGTCGTCGGGTCGGCATAGTGGAAGAGCAGCTTTTCCAGCCGCGCCCAGGCCTCTTCGGCGAGATCGGCGGCGGTCCTCGGCTTGCGGTAGTATTCGAGGATCGATTCCTCGAACACGTCGCCATTCGGCTTCAGCCTGACGAAGGCGAGCTGCGATGGCTCGCGGGCGCCAAGATCCCTGAAGGCACCGCGCCTGAGCAGCGCGCCTTCCAGCGCCAGCTGCGGCGCCAGCAGCGTGTGCGCCTGCGCTTTGGAGGGCGAGGAGCCGGTCTTGTAGTCGAGAATGTCGGCCATGCCGCCGGCCAGCAGATCGACGCGATCGGCATGGCCGGACAGCGTCACGCCGGTGCGGCCGACCGTGGTCTTTTCAGCCCGCTCCTCGGCATGGCGCTTTGCCACGGCGTCGGCGCGGCCGTGCTCCCATTCGATGATGTTGGCAGCAAGCTTCTCGAAGCGCGGCCACCACACCGCCTCGACATCGGGCGGCAGCGCCGCCTCGGCAAAGCAGATGCGGCCGGCTTCGATCAAGCCAGCGAGGGCGCCGGGCTCGCGCGGGTCCAGCACACGGCGCGAGAACAAATGCAGGATGGCGTGAAACAGCGTGCCGCGCTCCGCCGCACCGGGATCGCGGATCACCGGATCGAGCGGCATCAGGCCGAGGATCCTCCTGGCGTAGATCGCATAGGGGTCGCGGCGCAGCGTCTCGATCTCGGTGACCGAGAAATGCTGCGGCCGGACGCCGAGCGGCGGCCTCGGCTGCGGCCTTGGCGCAAAATCCTGTTTTTCGCCGGCGTCGAGCGCCCGCGCCCAGGCCAGCAATTCGTCGCCGCGGCACAACGGCGCTGCCGCATGCTCCTTGCCGATGAAGGTGAGCAGGCGCTGCAGCCAGCGCGAGGGCACCGCCGGTGCGTCGCCGGAACGGGCGGAGCGCGTCAGCACGACCTTTCTCGCCCCCATCGCCATCTGGAAATCATGCGCGGCTAGGCCGATGCGCCGTTCCGGCGGCTCGAGGTCGATGCCGGTCTTCATCAGCCGCGACATGAAGCGGTCGCTTTCCGGCTTGCGCGGCCACACGCCTTCATTGAGCCCGCTGATGACCAGCGTGTCGACGCTCTGCAATCGCGCTTCCAGCGCGCCCCAGATGGCGATGTTGCGATCGGTGCCTTGCGCCGGCTTGACCGTTTCCGGCGCGATCAGCGCCTCCATCACGTCGGGCCATTCGACGGCCGCGAAGGAGAACGGCGCCGATGCCGCGACCAGGCCGCGCAGCAGCTCGGCGAGCTTTTCGCCGGCATCGCCGGCATAGAGCTCGACGAGGCTGCCATCCATCGCCCGGCCGAGGTTTTCCAGCGCAACGATGCTCGCCCGCGTCAGCGCGGCGAGATCGGCATCGCGCTCGTCGCGAAAAGCGAGGAGCGGGGAGAGTGCCGCCACGAGGCGGGCAAGCACTTCTCGCGCATTCTCGATGCCGCGCACCGTCAGGCGCGAAAACCAGAAGGGCGGCCGGCTGTCGCCAAGGCCCGAGAGCCGGGCCTCGAAAAGGTCTGCAAGCGAAGCGGCATCGGGGCGTCCAGTGCCGCCGCGCAACGCCACCAGTTCGACGATCTCCGCCGCATGGCGGACATCAGCGCGTTCGAGGCCAAGGCCGAGCAGCGGGTGCTTGAGCAGCGACAGCAGGCCGACCGGGTCACCCGGCCGGAACACGGCTTGCAGCGCCAGTCTCAGCAGGCTGGCGGCTGGCGTGTTGGCCAAAGGCGTGCCGCCGGAATCGTCGGTGATGACGTCGAAGCGCTTGAGCTCCGCCGAAACGCGCCGCGCCAGCGCACGATCGCCGGTGACGAGTGCGGCTCGCTGGCCGGGCTGTTCGACGGCGCGTTTGAGCGCCACCGCGATCGCCACCGCCTCATCGCGTTCGCTGGCGGCTTCCACCAAAATCACGTCGGCCAGGGCCTCGGCGATATCCCCGGCTTGGAAGGCAAGCCGTGTCTCGGTCCACAGTTCGGTGGTCTCGGCCGGCCGCAGCGCCTCGCTAACCAGGGCCGCGCGCAGCGCCAGCGGCCGGTCTGCGGCGGCGATCTCCTCGACATCCGCCCGAAGCACGCCGATGCCGTTGATCAGCTTGGCCAAGCCGTATTGCGGGTGGCCAAGCAGGGCCGGACGCGCGCCGGGTGCCGAAAGGGCGGCGAAGGATGCCTCGTCCAGCCTGTTGTCCAGGCCGGGCAGCACGACGGCGCCGTTGGGCAGGCCGGCAATCGCGGCCAGCAGTTCGGCCGTCGCCGGGATCGAGCCGGTCGAGCCGGCGGCGATCACCGGCCCGGCCGGCGGATTGCGTTTCAGCCGCGCCGCCTCCAGCCGGATCAGCGCGCTGCGATGCGCGGCCGGGTTGGAGCGCTGGCGTTCTTCCAGCAGCTTCGGCCAGTTGTCGGTGACGATGCCGAGAAAATCCAGCGTCACCTGCCACCAGCCGGCGAGATTGCCGGTAACCAGATCCGCGAGTTTGGCCCAGTCCGTGCCCTCGGTCTCGATCTCGTCCATCAGCCGCGCAAGGTCGCGCGCCAGCCAGATCGCATCGGCGGCCGAGGCCGGAATGACGATCTCCTCGTTGAAACGGGCGGCGACCGCCGCCGGCAGATGGCTCTTCCACAGCCGCACCAGCGGCGCCAGCAAGAGCAGCCGTTCCTGCGCCGCGATCGGCTGCGCCAGATCGATGGCTGAAGCTGCGTCGGCATCGAAGGCGGCTTCGTCCTCGTCGAACTCGCCGAGCGGGCGCACCACCGGCAGGATCGCCGAGCGGCCGCCCAGATGGTCGACGAAGGCGCCGCGCAGGGCGCGCGCGGCACGGCGGGTCGGCACATAGATGGTGACGTCGGCCAGCGCCAGCGGATCGCCGTCGAAGCGGAAACCGGGAACCAGCCGGCCGGCCAGCAGGGCCTCCGCCAGCGTCGGCAGAAACGGCGCTCCTGATGGGATCGAGAAGACGCGGCGCGAGCCGCTCATTGCGACTCGGTGAGAACGCCGGCGACCGCCGCTTCCGCCAGCGGAATGGCATCGGGCGTGCCGACGGTGATCCAGTGCCCTCGCATCTGCATGCCGAACAGGCGGCCAGCGGCAATGGCCGTATCGAAATAGGCGTTGAGCGAGTGCGGCTTTGCCGGTGCGTCCTTGAAGACGCGGGGATGAATGATCGCCGCCCCGGCATAGATCACCCCGGCCGGATCGCCCTTCGAGCGCCGCAACGCGCCGTCTGGCGCCATCAGGAAATCCGTACCGACGCAGTGTCCGGTCGCTGAGTCGAGATCGGTAAGCATCAGCAGAATATCCATTTTCGAGCCGTCCCATGCAAGGGAAAGGCGCTCGAGGCTGGGCTGGCCGCTGTCGATCCAGAACGTGTCGGCGTTGATGATGTAAAAGGCATCTTTGCCCAGATCCTGCAGCGCCTTGACGATGCCGCCGGCCGAGTCGAGTAGGGCAGCGCTCTCGTCGGAGATGACGATTTTCGGTGCCCGCCTGTCGGCGACATGGGCGACGATCTGCTCGGGAAAATAATGGACGTTGACGATAGCCGTCTCGACGCCGGCCGTGGCCAGACTGTCCAGCCCCCAGTCGAGCAGCGTCTTGCCGGCGATTTTCACCAGCGGCTTCGGCATCGTGTCGGTGATCGGCCGCATGCGCTTGCCGAGCCCAGCGGCAAGCACCATCGCAGTCTTGGGGTTAGCGGTCACAGAGGTCGTTCTTCCAGCAGGTCATGGGCGGCATAGAAGGCGTGTAACCCGGCGAGCGCCGGATGCGCCAGTGCTCGCCGCAGATAGTCGCGAATGCGCGGCAGGTGCTTGAGGTAGAATGGCTTGCCGTCGCGCTTCTCGAGCCGCACGAAAATGCCGAGGATCTTGGAATTGCGCTGCGCCGCCATCATGGCGTAGGCCTCCCTGAAGGCCTCCTCGTCGAAACCGCCGGCCGCGTGGCGCGCCGCGACATAGGCATCGACGGTTCGCTTCTCGATCTCGGGCGATACCGTGACCCGGGCATCCATCGCCAGCGAGGCGACGTCATAGGCGGCGGGCCCGATCAGCGCGTCCTGGATGTCGACGATGCCGAGGCGGTCGTGCCCGGACCGCTCGCCGCGCCAGATGATATTGGGTGAATGAAAGTCGCGCAGCATCAGCGTGTATTCGCTGGCCGCGAGCCGGTCGAGAACCGCGTTCCATTCCCTGGCGTAGCCGGCCCGCAGGGCATCGCTGGCCGGGGCGCCGGTCAGCATCGGCACATACCAGTCGACCAGCAGCTCGGCTTCGATCATCATCGCGTCACGGTCGAAGGGCGGCACGTCGTGGAAGACTCCGGGTGCCGCCTCCATCCGCTCTGGCCAGGCTTTGCCGTGCATCATCGCCAGCAGTTCGGCCGCTGCCGCATTGCGCTCGGCGACCGGCTGGCCGTCGCTACCCAGGAACCCCTCCGAGCCGAGATGCTCAAGCAGCAAAAAGCCCTGGTCGAGATCCTCGGCATGGATCTCCGGCACACAGACGCCGGCAGCCAGCAACGCCTTGTCGATGGCAACGAAGGCGGTGACGGATTGCGCGGAATGGGCGATCACGGCATAGGGCTTGCCGTCACGCACCGGCGGGCCCAGCACCAGTCGCGGCGAATTCATCAGCACGCGCGGCGCAAAGCCGGCGCGCGAGACGATTTCATAGGAGCGGGCCGAGGCGTCGCCGACGAAATGGCGGCGGCTCGCCTCACCCCAGCCGGCCGAGTCGAGAAAATCACGCATCGCCAGCGACCGCGCCGCGCGCTCGATGGCAGCACCTTGCCCCGACAGGCTTGCCCGGCGCCCTTCGGCCTGATGAACGAGTTCGATCCAGAGCGTGCTTGCCGGCATCTGGGCTTCGGCTCGTTCCGGCCATTCCACCAGCGCTGCCCCTTGCGCCAGCGCGTCGTCGAAGCCGAGTTCGTCGAGTTCGGAGGCCGAGGACAGGCGGTAGAGATCGAAATGATGCACGGGCACGCGCGTGTCGTAGCTCTGCACCAGCGTGAAGGTTGGGCTCGGCACGTCAAGGGCCGTATCGTCGGCCAGCGCCCTGATCAGCGCCCGTGCCAGCGTCGACTTGCCGGCGCCGAGATCGCCCTTCAGCGCCAGCACATCGCCGGGGCGCAGCGCCATGGCGAGATCCTCGCCGAGCCTTGCGGTCGCGGCCTCGTCGGCGAGAAAACGCTCCAGCCCTGCCATGAAGCGCGCTACTCGGCCGCGGCGCGAATGCCCGAAGGCGCGTCGGGGAAGGTGCAGATGACCGTGGTGCCGCTGTCCCTGCCGGTCTGGATGCGGACGCTGCCGCCATGCAATTCGACGAAGCTCTTGACGATCGACAGGCCAAGCCCGGCGCCGCGCCGACGTCCGCCATTGGTCCTCGGCTCGAAGCGGCGGAATACTGAATCGAGCACGTCCGGCGGCATGCCGGGGCCGTCGTCGTGGACGGAGAATTCCACACCCTCGGCCAGCTGCCGGCAGGCAAGCATCACCGTGCTTGCCTCCGGCGCGTAGTTCGCGGCGTTGCTCAGGAGATTATAGAGGATCTGGCGGATGCGGGTTTCGTCGCCGTGGAAGCTTTTCGGCGCCGCCGCCGCATCGACCTTGAGCTTGATCGAATGCTCCTCCAGCCGCTCGGCGACCAGTTCGGATGCTGCCGCGATGGTCCGCTCGACGCTGACTTCGGAAATGTCGAGCTGCATGATGCCGGCGTCGACCGTCGCCAGGTCGAGTATGTCGTTGACGATGGTGAGCAGCACCGAAGAGGACGAGCCGACATGCTCGACATATTCGCGCTGCTTCGGCGTCAGCGGACCGGTCGCCGGCAGCGACAGAAGCTCGGTGAAGCCGATGATGTTGGTCAGCGGCGAGCGCAGCTCGTAGGAAACGTGCTGCACGAAATCGTTCTTCAGCTGGTCGGATTTCTCCAGCGCCTCGTTCTTGTCCTTCAGCGCCCGCTCGACATTGACGCTGTCGGTGACGTCGACGAAGGTCATCATCACCTGCCCGTTGGGCAAATGGATGACGGCATAGCGCAACACGGTGCCGTTGGTGAGTTCGGTCTGGCCATGGCGGTCGCGGCGCTCGTCGTCGAAGCCGGTGATGGCGGCGACGAACCCGCCCCACGGGCTGTCCGCGGCGCGCTGGTCGCAGAGGTCGCGGATCGCCTGGACATGGACGTTGGGCTTGACCACGTCCTGGCTCAGCCCCCACAGCGCGACGAAGGCCGGGTTGGAGAGGCGAAGCCGCCCGTCGGGTCCGAACACAGCAACACCTTCGGCAAGGTTGTCCAGCGTCTCGCCCTGGACCCGCACCGCCGTCTGGTAGCGGCTTTCGAGGTCCATCTTCTCGGTCAGGTTCTCGAATACCCAGGTCACGCCGCCCTTGGGCTGCGGGTTGGCGACCACGCGGATCGTCTTGCCGTCAGGCAGATGCCACCAGTGCTCCTGCGATTCGACCGCGCGGTAGGCGCTGAGCAGACCCTCCTTCCAGCGCCGCCACTCGGGCTGCTCGGCGATCTTGCCTTCGCTGCGCAGCCGGTCGAGCAACAGGGCATTGTCCGGGGCGCTGTGCAGGAAGCCGCTGTCGAGATTCCACAGCTTCTGGAAGGCCTGGTTGAAGAAGCGCAGCTTCTCGTCGGTGTCGAAGATCGCGACCGCCGTATTGAGCTGGTCGAGCGTGTCGGCGTGGCTTCTGACCGTGCGCTCATATTCGCCGCGGATGGTTTCGGTGGCGCTGGTGTCGCAGGCAAGCCCGGCCGAGCCGTCGGTGCCGGCGAAATCGGTCACCGCGAACACACGACGGTCACCCTCGATCACCGTCGACAGCGTCTGTTCGAAGACCAGGCGCGATTTGTGCTGTTCGGCGATCGTCTCGCGCGCCTGGCCGCCGAGGAATTCCTTGGCCTCGCGAACCGCGGTTTCGGCGTTCGGCGCCTCGACCGCCTCGGCATAGGCGCGGTTGACCCATTTCAGCCGCCCGTCGGCCGCGCGCAGCCATGCCGGCATCTTCAGTGCGTCGAGCAGGCCGAGCATGGTGTCGTAGTCGGCGCCGAGCCGCTGGTTCTCGATCTTGAGCCTTGCCTGGCTGCGCAGCGTTTCCGACAGCGAGACGAAACGCACCAGCACATGCGCCGCGCTCTTGCGGCCATAGACTTCGAGCGGCACGCCGGCCTGCGATTCGATGACGAGATCGAAGGCCTTTGCCTTTTCGCGCAAGGCGGTGATCGCGTGTTCGAGTGCCGCCGCCGAACGCGGCATCAGCCAGCGACCGAAGGCGAGGAAGGCTGCCCGGTCCTCGGGCGCGCCGCTCTCCACCGGCAAGGTTCCGAGGAGCTCGGGCTTCTTGTTCTCCGAGGCCCAGACGACCACGCGCTGGTCGCGCAGGTTGAGCAGCGCCTCGGAGCGCTGCAGCGCCGCGTTGACGTCTGCTATGCGGGTCCTGAGTTCGGCATTCTGCGCCGAGGTGCGCGCCCTTTCGCGGATCAGGAAGATCGCCGAGACGAGTGCCGCACCCATCACGCCGGCGAACATGGCCATTTGCATGACCTCGACCGCGCTGACCCCCAGTCCGGCCTTTTGCGTTGGTTCGGCATGCGCGGCAAACACAAGCAGTGGACCGGAAAGCACCGAGGTGGCAAGAAATGTCCCGATGCGGGCTCCGGCACGCGATGAAAGACGCCCGCCCGCGACGGCGGGGCGGGTCCTTGTCGAATCGTTATGGCCGCCGGAAACGGCCTGTCCCGCCTGACGCGGGTTTTCCCCCGGCATGTCTTGGTCCTCTTCGCCGCCTGAATGCAAGACCGCCCTGATGCGTGCGCCGTCCCTCGTCCCCGGACCGCGAATCACAACATAGCGCTTGCTGGAATCGGCGTGAAGAATCAATCGACGCAAAAATAAAGCCGGGCGAAATGTCAATCGCCCGGCGTCAATATGTGGTAGGAATTTTCGCTTTGGTTAATAGCGGTAGTGTTCCGGCTTGAACGGCCCCTGCGGCGTCACGCCGATATAGGCGGCCTGTTCGCCGGACAGTTCGGTTAGCCGGGCACCGAGCTTGCCGAGATGCAGGCGCGCGACCTTTTCGTCGAGATGCTTCGGCAGCACGTAGACCTGGTTCTGGTACTGGCCAGGCTTGCTGTAGAGTTCGATCTGCGCCAGCACCTGGTTGGTGAACGAGGCCGACATGACGAAGCTCGGATGGCCTGTGGCGTTGCCGAGGTTGAGCAGGCGGCCTTCCGACAAAAGGATCATCCGCTTGCCGTCCGGGAAGGTGATCATGTCGACCTGCGGCTTGACGTTGGTCCATTTCAGGTTGCGCAGCGACGCCACCTGGATCTCGTTGTCGAAGTGGCCGATATTGCCGACGATCACCATGTCCTTCATCGAACGCATATGGTCGAGGGTGACGACGTCCTTGTTGCCGGTGGTGGTGATGATGATGTCGGCGGTCGGCGCGGCGTCTTCCAGCGTGACGACCTCAAAACCGTCCATTGCCGCCTGCAGCGCGCAGATCGGATCGACCTCGGTGACCTTGACGCGGGCGCCGGCGCCCTTCAGCGAAGCCGACGAGCCCTTGCCGACGTCGCCATAGCCGCACACCACGGCGACCTTGCCGGCCATCATGGTGTCGGTGCCGCGGCGGATGCCGTCGACCAGCGATTCCTTGCAGCCATATTTGTTGTCGAATTTCGACTTGGTCACGGAATCGTTGACGTTGATCGCCGGGAACGGCAGCAGGCCCTTCTTCTGCAACTGGTAGAGCCGGTTGACGCCGGTCGTCGTCTCTTCGGTGACGCCGCGGATCGCTTCCTTCTGCTTGGTGAAGAAGCCGGGCGAAGCCTTCAGCCGCTTCTTGATCTGGGCGAACAGGATCTCTTCCTCTTCGCTGCCCGGGTTGGAGAGCACGTCCTCACCGGCTTCGGCGCGCGCGCCGATCAGGATGTACATGGTGGCATCGCCGCCATCGTCGAGGATCATGTTGGAGGTGCCGCCATCGGTCCACTGGAAGATCCGGTCGGTGTAGTCCCAGTAATCCTCGAGCGTCTCGCCCTTGATGGCGAACACCGGGATGCCGGCTTCGGCGATCGCCGCCGCCGCATGGTCCTGGGTCGAGAAGATGTTGCACGAGGCCCAGCGGATATCGGCGCCCAGCGCCTTCAGCGTTTCGATCAGCACCGCCGTCTGGATCGTCATGTGCAGCGAGCCGGTGATGCGCGCGCCCTTGAGCGGCTTCTTGTCGCCGAATTCCTCGCGGCAGGCCATCAGGCCCGGCATTTCCGTTTCGGCAATCTCGATCTCCTTGCGGCCCCAGCCGGCAAGCGAGATGTCGGCGACCACATAGTCCTTGCTACCCGTCATGGCAGTGCTCCGGTGTGAATTGTCTGCGGCACGCGCCCGCGCCGGAAGGCGCATGGAGGGGCGCGGATTGCCGGCCTGACTAGCAGATCGGCCGCCAAACGACAATGGGATATAAAGAAATCTTTATTCGTGCATGTCCTTGCGGGGCGGCGTAGGCTCTTCCAGATAAGCCGCGGTCAGCTTTCCTCGCCGAAGCGCGAGGCGACCAGCTGCTCCAGCGCGTCCATCGCCTGCAAGGCTTGCGGCCCGCTGGCGGTGACGCGGATCGAATAGCCGGGGCTCGCCGCCAGCATCATCAGCCCCATGATCGACGTGCCGCCGACCTTGACGCCGTCCTTCTCGACATCGACCGTGGCGTCGAAACCGCTGGCGACCTGGACGAACTTCGCCGAGGCGCGCGCGTGCAGGCCACGCTGGTTGACGATCGGAAACTCGCGCACGACGTGGTCTTTCTCCGGCGACAGCGCGTTCATTTGCTGCTCAGGAGCTGGCTGGCCACGTTGATGTATTTGCGTCCCGCCGCCTGCGCCTCGTCGAGCGCGGCGGCCATGTTGTCGCCCTTGCGGATCGAGGAAAGCTTGATCAGCATCGGCAGGTTCATGCCGGCGATCACCTCGGTGCGGCCGGATTCCATCACCGAAATGGCAAGGTTGGAAGGCGTGCCGCCGAACATGTCGGTCAGGACGATGACGCCGGCCCCGGTGTCGACGCGCGCCACGGCGTCGACGATGTCGCGGCGGCGCTGCTCCATATCGTCATCGGCACCGATCGCCACGGTTTCGAAATTGTCTTGTGGCCCGACGACATGTTCCACGGCATGTCGGAACTCGGTGGCCAGTTGACCGTGCGTTACAAGCACGAGTCCGATCATTCGTTGGTGGCTCCCGTCATCGCCGCTTCACAGGCGCATTTTATGCTCGCCAGCCATTCCAGGCGGCGGGAGCGCTATCTTGTCGACGCGAGGCGCGTTGACAAGCCCAAAATTGCGCCGGCCCGGGCCATTTTGACGCATTGCAACAAAAAATCCGGACCGGATCATAAAAAAGGCGCGATGGACAACCGCGCCATCACCGCCGGCAAAGCGGTCGCGGCGTTGCGCTCGGCAAGGTCGATACGCGGCACCGGGCAGCCGGCGACCGGCTCGCTGATTTCCTCCTGGAAACGGGCCATCTCTGCCTTCGGCACCAGCCGCACATGCAGGTCGATCACGCCGCCCGGCTCGAACAGCAGCGGACGCGGAATGAACCCAGGCACCTCGGCGAGACCGGCGATGGTCGCCGGCACGCGGCAGACCAGCCGCCCCGCATGGCTTGAGGCAAGCAGCCTGTCGTCGCCGATCATGCGTGAAAACAGCCCCCGTGCGCGGCAATGGTCGAGCAGTATCAATGCCAGCGTCGTCTTGCCGGCGCCCGACGGCCCGGTGATGAGGACGCCGCGCTCGCCGATCAGGATCGCGGTTCCGTGGATGTTTTCAGGCTTCGCGGCGGCATCGGGCATGAGCGTGTTCGAACCGGTCAGCCTTCGGCCGGCAAGGTGACGACGAAGCGAGCGCCCTTGATCTCGCCGGGCTTGGTGCCCGGGATGTTCTCGGCCGTCAGCGTGCCGCCATGCGCCTCGACGATCTGCCGGCTGATCGACAGGCCGAGGCCCGAATTCTGGCCGAAGGCTTCGCCGGCCGGCCGGTCGGTGTAGAAGCGCTCGAAGATGCGGTCGATGTTGTCGGCCCGGATGCCGGGACCGTTGTCGTCGACGGTGACGATGTTGACCTTGCCGGCGCGCGCCAGCGAAATGGCGATGTGGCCATGGTCTTCCGGCACGAAGGAACGCGCATTCTCGATCAGATTGGTGATGACCTGGCCGATCCTGAGGTCGTGGCCGGTGACGAAATAGCCTTTGACGCCTTGCGGCAGCTTGGCAACCTTGAACTCGATCTCGACCGCCTTCTTGTTGCGCGTCGCCTCGCGCGACACGGCGACGAGATCGGTGATGAATTTCTTCAGGTCGACAGTTCCGGCGTCTTCGCGCGCGAGCTCGGCGTCGAGCCGGGAGGCGTCGGAAATGTCGGTGATCAGCCGGTCAAGCCGGCGGACATCGTGCTGGATGATCTCCATCAGACGCGCGCGTGAATTGTCATTCTTCGCCAAAGGTAGAGTCTCCACGGCGCTGCGCAGCGACGTCAGCGGGTTCTTCAATTCATGCGAGACGTCGGCCGCGAAACTCTCGATCGCCTCGATGCGGGCATAGAGCGCATTGGTCATGTCGCGTACGGCGATCGACAGATTGCCGATCTCGTCCTGGCGGTCGGAAAAGTCGGGGATTTCCTCGCGGTTCTTGACGCCGCGCCGCACCCGCACGGCAGCGGCCGACAGCCGCCTGAGGGGATTGGCGATGGTCGAGGCAAGCAGCATCGACAGGATGGCGGTGACGAGTGCGGCGATGCCGAAGACGCGCAGGATCGCCTTGCGCTCGGCGGCGACGATCTTGTCGATGTCGCCGCCCTCGGTCGACAGCATCAGCACGCCGAGCACGGCGCGGAAGCGCTGGATCGGCACGGCGACCGACACGATCTGCTCGCCCTGCTCGCTGATCCGCACGATGGTCGACGGGCTGCCGGTCAGCGCCTTGACCACTTCGGGGAAAGCCGCACCATTGCCGCCCGGCTGTTCGTGGTAGACCGGCAGGTCGGTGTTGCGGAAGAAGTCGAAGACGAATTTCTGCACCCGCTCCAAAAGGTCCGGTTCCTCCTCGTCGACCGGCGGCAGGTCGTAGCGCAGTATCTGGCCGCGCGAATAGAGATGGCGCGAATCGAGCAGCAGGTTGGCGTCGCGGTCGTAGATGCGGGCGCGCGTGCGCGTCGGCGAGATCAGCCTTCTCAGCACCGGCGCGACGCGCTCCGGATTGATCGGGAAATCCAGATTGTCGAGCTGGTCGGAGCCGGGTCCGAGGCTTTCGCCGGCCTGCAGCTCGAGCAGCTTTTCCGGATCGATGCTGATCGAATCGGTTTCGACCGTCGCCGACGCCGCGATCGCGCCGGCGATGATCTCGCCCTGCGTCATCAGGCTTTCGACACGGGCATCGATCAGCCCGTCGCGGAAGGTGTTGAGGTAGAGAATGCCGGTGACCAGGACGGCCAGCCCGGCAAGGTTGAGGAAAAGGATGCGCCGTGTCAGGCTGGAAAAGATGTGATGGCCGAGGAAACGGCGCATCGGCACGGTGATCTTCGACAGGAATGCGGGCAGAATCCGCGACGGGCGCCTGGCAGCGCCCGCCCTTCTGCTCCGCTCTACGTCCACTGCCATCGAATAGCAGCTCCCGCTGAAATTAAGCCTCGCGGAACCGGTATCCGACTCCGTAAAGGGTTTCGATCATCTCGAAGTCATCGTCGACGGCCTTGAACTTCTTGCGCAGCCGCTTGATGTGGCTGTCGATGGTGCGGTCGTCGACGTAGACCTGTTCATCATAGGCCGAATCCATCAGCGCATCACGGCTTTTTACCACACCAGGACGCTGCGCCAGCGAATGCAGGATCAGGAATTCCGTCACCGTCAACGTCACCGGCTCGCCCTTCCAGGTGCAGGTGTGGCGCTCCTGGTCCATGACCAGCTGGCCGCGTTCCAGCGAGCGAGCCTGCTGGCTGGGCGCCTTGGCCGCCGCCTCGCGGGCGCTGGTGCGGCGCAGCACCGCGCGGACACGCTCGACCAGAAGGCGCTGCGAGAACGGTTTGCGGATGAAGTCGTCGGCACCCATCTTGAGGCCGAATAGCTCGTCGATCTCGTCGTCCTTCGAGGTCAGGAAGATCACCGGCAGATCGGACTTCTGGCGCATCCGGCGCAGCAGCTCCATGCCGTCCATGCGCGGCATCTTTATGTCGAGGATGGCGAGATTTGGCGGCCGCGCCGCCAGGCCTTCCAGCGCTGACGCCCCATCCGTATAGGTCTCGACGCGGTAGCCCTCCGATTCGAGGGCAATCGACACAGACGTCAGAATGTTGCGGTCGTCATCGACAAGCGCGATTGTTGCCATTTCAAGCGGCTCCCTCATGAGCTGTCCCTTCTTTCGTAGAGAAGGGGCTTTTGCAGGACAAATTAGGTACAAAATGTGGCATAGGCTCCGCCCGCTGTCACGGACGGTGTACCGGCGGCCACTATCGCACCCTACGCGGATTGGACGATCGACGACTGCCAATCCTTTGGGCAACCATCAGACTTTTTTGCACATATAAACGATTTAAACAACTTTCAAAATTTTTAAATCGATTAATGATTTGATATCATTCGTGTTTTCTGGTTCTGACCGTATCGGCCTCGTTTGCGGGGCACCGGTAATTCACCGGCCAGGACGCGGCAAATCACAGAAGGGACACTTGATGTCGGAAGCCGGCAAACGCAATCCCGCATGCAAGATCGATCTCGAGACCACCGGTATGGTGCGCTATAATTTTAGCGCCGCGGCACTCTACGAGGAGGCGATCGGCCGCGGCGAGGCCCGGCTCACCGCCCATGGCGCGCTCGTCGCCGAGACCGGCCAGCACACCGGCCGCTCGCCGAAGGACAAGTTCGTCGTCCGCGACGCGACGACCGAGCCGCATGTCTGGTGGGACAACAACAAGGCGATTTCGCCGGCTGAGTTCGACACGCTGCTTGCCGATTTCCGCACCCATGCGGCAGACAAGGACCTCTATGTCCAGGATCTGGTCGGCGGCGCCGATGCCGAACTGAAGCTGCCGACCAGGGTCATCACCGAATTCGCCTGGCATTCGCTGTTCATCCGCAATCTGCTGATCCGCCCTGAAGCCGACGAACTCGAGCATTTCGTACCCGAAATGACGATCATCGACCTGCCGTCCTTCCGCGCCGATCCGGCCCGCCACGGTACCCGCACCGAGACGGTGATCGCGGTCGATCTCACGCGCAAGATCGTGCTGATCGGCGGCACTTCCTATGCCGGCGAGATGAAGAAGTCGGTGTTCACCATGCTCAACTACCTGCTGCCGGCGAAAGGCGTGATGCCGATGCATTGCTCGGCCAATGAAGGGCCTGCCGGCGACGCGGCGGTGTTCTTCGGCCTGTCGGGCACCGGCAAGACGACGCTGTCGGCCGATCCCTCGCGCACGCTGATCGGTGATGACGAGCATGGCTGGGGTCCGCACGGCATCTTTAATTTCGAGGGCGGCTGCTACGCCAAGACGATCAGGCTTTCGGCCGAGGCCGAGCCGGAGATCTTCGCCACCACGCGGCGCTTCGGCACCGTGCTGGAGAATGTCGTGCTCGGCGCCGACCGCGTGCCGGATTTCGACGACGGCAGCCTCACCGAAAACACGCGCTGCGCCTACCCGCTCGGCTTCATCCCCAACGCCAGCAAGACGGGCCGCGCCAGCCATCCGAAGAACATCATCATGCTGACCGCCGACGCCTTCGGCGTGATGCCGCCGATCGCCAGGCTGACGCCGGCGCAGGCGATGTACCATTTCCTCTCGGGCTACACGGCCAAGGTGGCCGGCACCGAAAAGGGCGTCATCGAACCGGAAGCGACGTTCTCGACCTGCTTCGGCGCGCCGTTCATGCCGCGCCATCCGTCGGAATACGGCAATCTGCTGCGCGAACTGATCGCCGGCCACGACGCGGATTGCTGGCTGGTCAACACCGGCTGGACCGGCGGCGCCCATGGCACCGGCCGCCGCATGCCGATCAAGGTGACGCGGGCGCTGCTCGCAGCCGCACTCGACGGCTCGCTGAAATCAGCCGATTTCCGCACCGACGCCAATTTCGGTTTCGCGGTGCCGGTGGCGGTTGCCGGCGTCGACAGCGCCATTCTCGATCCCCGTTCGACCTGGGCCGACAAGCCGGCCTATGACCGGCAGGCGGCAAGGCTGGTCGGCATGTTCGCCGCCAATTTCGAGAAGTTCGAGCCCCATGTCGATGCAACGATCATGGGCGCCGCGCCGCGCCTGCAGGAAGCCGCGGAATAGCCCTTTCGGCATCCGCTTGCCTATCGAGACCCGGCTTCGGTCGGGTCTTTTCTTTTTTGTCCCGCCGCGTCATGACTGCGGCATGAATGCCGACGAGAAAATCATCATTGCCGACGAGGCGACAATCCACCCCGGCGACCTGCACGAGGATTTCATCCGCTCGTCCGGCCCAGGCGGCCAGAACGTCAACAAGGTGGCGACCGCGGTGCAGCTGCGCTTCGACGCCGCCAACGCGCAGGGCCTGTCGGAGCGCGTGCGCGAAAGGACCATAAAACTCGCCGGCCAGCGCGCCACCAAAGACGGTGTCGTCGTCATCGAGGCGGGGCGCTTCCGCACGCAGGAGCAGAACCGGGCGGACGCACGCGCCAGGTTGACGGCTCTCGTGGCCAAGGCGGCCGAGCCGCCACCGCCGCCGCGCAAGAAGACCAGGCCGTCGAAGGGCGCCGTCGAGCGCAGGCTGAAAACCAAGGCTGGGCGCTCCACGGTGAAGAAGCTGCGCGGCCGCGTTGGTGACGACTGAGGTTGTCTGCCCGGCGAAAGCGGCTTTCGGGTCGCCGTTTTCTTCTGAGGATGGCATTCTCCGCCGGACAAACCGGATGAGGCGGAAACTCTGATGCTCGTTCTGCCCAAAGGCGTGCGCCATATGCCCGGCTACCTGCCGCGTGCCGCGCAGGAGGCGCTGGTCGAGGAGATCAGGAAGGTGGTGCAGGCCGCACCCTTGTTCGTGCCGGCCATGCCGCGCACCGGCAAGGAGATGAGCGTGCGCATGACCAATTGCGGTCCGCTTGGCTGGGTCACCGACAAGCAGCAAGGCTATCGCTATCAAGCGGCGCATCCGACGACCGGATTGCCTTGGCCGCCGATCCCGGACGCGTTGCTGGAATTGTGGCAAGAGGTAGCGGCCTATCAGCATCCGCCACAGGCCTGTCTCGTCAATTTCTATTCGAGCGAGGCCAAAATGGGTTTGCACCAGGACCGCGACGAGGCGGATTTCTCCGCCCCCGTCGTCTCCGTGTCATTGGGCGACGACTGCCTGTTCCGCGTCGGCCAGACGACGCGCGACGGCGGCACAAAATCGTTCAGGCTGAAGAGCGGCGATGTCGTCGTGCTCGGCGGCGAGGGCCGCCTCTGCTCCCATGGAGTCGACCGGATTTATCCGTCGACCTCGGCGCTGCTCAAGAATGGCGGGCGGATCAATCTGACGCTGCGGCGGGTGACGCTGCCGGCGTGATGGCCCGGAGCTGGGGGCGCCTCGGGCCTGGGCACTGCGCTTACTTCGAAGCGTGTTCGGTGCCGGCCTGGAGAGTGGAAATCCTACTGCTGCGCAGATAGACGGTAACTGTCGGCTCGCGATGCAGGACCTCGTATTGCTGCAGCACAAGCGCGATCCGCGGATCGTGCAGCATGAGATCGTCCCAGAGCGGCCCGGTCCCGGCGCTGTAAAGCACGATATCCGGTTTCTTGGTGGCGATCTCCGAAGCCAGTTGCCCGATAATGTCGTCGCGGATGGCTTCCAGCCGGTGCCGCTGCCCGGGATCATCGGTGCTGGCGGCAAGCAGGTTGGCGTTGTAGACGGCCCAGGCCGCGGGATAGCGCGAGACGAAGTCGCCATTGACCAGCCTGGCGAGGGGGTGGGCCACCTGCAGCCGGGCTGCAAGCGACGTGATCGTCGGCTTTGGGCCGATGCGCTGGATCGAGGCGACGGACCGCTCGATTGACCCGTTGTCGGCGGTGAGGAAAAGCTGCTGGATGCCGGCCGAGGTCTGCAATATGAGGAAGCCGCCAAGGGCGGCGGCGAGCCAGCCGACCGGCTTCACGCGGCCATTGTCGCCCGCGCGCAGCAATTGCACGCCAAAGGCGAAAATGCCGAGAACCATCATCGGCAGGGCATGGTTTGGCCAGCCCTTGCCCATGATCAGGAAGGCTGGAACGAAGCCGAGCGCGGCCAGCAGCAGGATTTTGGCGTCCCAATGCATCTGCCTGAAACCGCGGGCAAGAAGCACCGTCGCCGCCGCGAAAAAGAGCAGCAATCGCGGCCAGGTCTTGAGCAGAGTCAGGAAGGGCGCGCGTGCCGGCAGATAGACATCTCGCAGAAACGGCAGGATCTCGGTCAGGAATGTCGTCTGGAAAATCACGACATAGGCGATGTAGAGCGCAACGATCGCGGCGCCGATGATGTTTTCGACGACGAATAGCGGTTTCAGGGATCGCCGCTGGAAAGCTAGGCACATGGCAGGCAAGGCAAAGGCCAGTGCGAAATGCGGCGGCTTGACCATCACCACGATGGCCGCGCAGACACCCGCGACGACCTGTTCCCAACCCGTGCCGGCGGCAAATCCCGGCGCCCGCTGGCGAGCGCATTGAAGCGCGATCCAGGGCAGGATCGCGATCGTCGCAAAATGCTCGCGCTGGCCGAATTCGCCGGGGTGGAAGCAGAGCAGGACAAAGAGTGCGGCCGGCAGCGCCCAAAGCGCGCCGGGCTGGCGATAGGCCGCATCGGCGCGCGCCAGGATGCGGGCGGAGATGGCAAGGCTGGTCAGTCCGGCGCCGATCACGCCGAGGGCCAGCCACAACTCGGCGCGGCCACCGACCAGCCGTTCCAGAACCATGAACGGCATGTAGAGCCAGATCGAGAACGGCGGATTGACCTCCATGAGGTCGACGTTCAGCCGCTCGCCGTTCAGCAGCCGGTCGCAGACGACCAGCAGCCACGACACATCGACATTGGTCGGCACGACCACGAGCGCAAGCCATGCTGCGTAGGCGGCCACCGCCAGTGTCAGAGAGAGTGGCACCACCGTCAGCCAGAGGGGGCGCGTCGCCAGCGCCACGCCGGCCAGGGGCTTGTCGAACGGTTCAGCCCCAGACATAGCGGAACGTCCGGCAGTCGAGCGTGATGGAATTCGCCAAAACTGCGGCGATGCCAGCCATAACGACCGCAACGGCCGCGGGCAGGCCGAGCTTCTCGAAGAGAAGGATCGGCAAGGTGATCGCCGGGCTCACCATGCTGTCTTGCGCCGAAGTCCCTCGGCCTCCTGACTTACGGTGGAGCGAACATAGACAGTGATTGCCGGCTCCGTGTGCAGCACATGATAGTCGCTCAAGACAGCCGCGATTCTCTTGTCGTTCAGCATGAGCGCATTCCAGGCGGGATCGACTTCGGGGCCCGACAGCACGATATCGGGCTTCCTTGCCGATATCTCGGCGGCGAATTCGCCGATTGTCCGATCGCGGATGCTCTCCAGCCTCTGTTTCTGTTCGGGATCATCGGCGGTGCGCACAAGTTTTTCCGCCTTGGAGACCACCCACGCACCCGGGTGGCGCGATATGAATCTGCCATCGACCAACCGGGTCAGGGGGTGTGCCGCCTGCATCTGAGCGGCAATCGATATGATCGTGGGATGCTCGATCGTGCCGCGGATTGCGGCGACCGATCGCTCGATCGGCCCGTTGTTCGCCGCCAACGCGATATACTGCGCTCTGACCGTCGTTTGCAGCACGAGCACGCAGCCGAAGATCAGCGCGGCCCTGCGCACGATCCCTGCCTTGTGAAAATCACCAAACCGCAGGAGCTGAAGGCCTGACGCAAGTACCGGGATCGCCACCATCGGCAGCGCATGGTTCGGCCAGCCCTTGCCCATGAGCAGGAATGCAATGACCAGGCCGAGCGCGCTCGTCAGCAGGATCCGGGTGTCCCAGTGCACATGCCTCGTCCCGCCCATGGCGATGACGATGACGGCGGACAGCAGCAGCACGACCTTTGGCCAGTTCGCCAGATTGTCGATGAACGGAGCGCGGATCGGCAGGTAGACGTCCCCGAGAAGGGGCAGGATGTCGGTGAAGTAGGCGCGGTCAAAGATCGCAATGCAGGCGACATAGCCGACGGCGATCGCTGCGCCGATGAGGTTTTCTGTGACGAAGAGCAGTCTTGGGGAGCGCCGTTGAAATGCAAGACACAGCGATGGCAGCATCAGGGCGAGCGCGAAGTGGGGCGGCTTGACCATGACCACGAGAGCCGCACCCAGCCCGGCCAGGATGCGCTCGGCAAGCGATCCGGCGACGAAATCCGGCGTCCGCTGGCGCGCGCACTGCAACGCCAGCCAGGGCAAGATGCCGATCAGCGCGAATTGCTCGCGTTGACCAAACTGGTCCGGCAGGAAACACAGGATCATGAACACTGCAGCCGGCAATACCCATAGGACGCCAGGCTGCCGGTAGACCGGGTCAACAAGGACCAGAATTCGAGCGGAAACGAACAGGCTGGCCAAACCGAGACAGACGACCCCGAGCGTCAGCCAGAGTTCAGCACCTATGCCGGTCAGCTTTTCCAGGAGCATGAACGGCATGTAAAGCCAGATCGAAAACGGTGGGTTGGTCTCCAATATGTCGGTGTTCAGCCGCTCTCCCGCGAGCAGCCGGTCGCAGACGACCAGCAGCCACGACACATCGACATTGGTCGGCACGATCGCGATCGCCAGCCATGCGGCATAGGCGGCTGTCGCCAATGTCAGGAAAAGCGGCGCCACCGTCAGCCAGGCGGGTCGCGACGACAGCTCCAGGCCAGCCAGGGGCCCGTCGAAGGGTTCAGCGCTAGACATTGCGGAACACCCAGCGGCCGAGCACGATGTAATTCACCAGCGGCACGGCGATGCAGGTCAGAACGACCGGAACGGCCGCGGGCATGCCCAGTTTCTCGGTGAGAAGGACCGGCAGGGCGATGGCTGTCGCCAGGCCTGTTGCGTTGAGCAGGAGAAAGCGCGGCAATTCGAAGGCGTGGGCGCCTGCCGACACGAAGGTGAAATATTTGTGCCCGGCATAGGAAAACAGCCCAGCGACCGCATAGGCCACCGCCGACGCCAGGGTCGCCGGCAATATGGCCGCCCCCGCGCCGCCTCGCGAAAGCAGCAAGGCGCAGGCGCCATAGATCAGCGTCGAGGCGCCGCCGATGACGGCGAAGCGCGAAATCCGGCCATAGCGGGGCATGTTCAGCATCTTGGGGGTCAGGCCGCCAGTCTGCCACCTTTGGGCGCCGCGTCGAAAGCCGCATCTTTGCCGAACACGGCCAGCAGCGACACGCCGAAAGGCAGTTCGGCATTCGGCACGATCCGGCTCTCCGCCGAAAACAGCGCCTTCATCGCGCTGTTGATCGGCTTCGGCGGCATTGCCTGTCCGGAGGCGGTGTTCGAGCGGCGCAGGCGATCGGCAAGGCGGGCAAGTGCCGCGACCGGAAACAGCGCCGCGTTGGTATAGCTCAGCTTCTCGATCCGGTATCCGGCCTGCTCGATGCGCGCCTTCAGCAGTTCGCGCGAATAGCGCCTCATGTGGTGCAGCCCGACATCGTGCTTGCTCCACAGCCATTGGTGCGCGGGAACCGTTAGCACGACCTTGCCGCCTGGCTTCAGCATACGGCGGATCGTTGCCAGCGAGGCTTCGTCTTCGGCAACGTGTTCCAGCACGTCGAACAGGCAGATGAGGTCGAAGCCTTGCGACGCGACGGGCATCCCGTCGGGGAGGTGCCCGGCAAGGAAGTCGTGGCCGGTCTTCTCGCGGGCGATCTGGCGGGCAAGATCGTTCATCTCCACCGCCGTGACAGCGCCGAACTGTTCCAGCATCTGGATATTGCCCCCCGTGCCGGCGCCGATCTCGAGGATATCGGCGTCGCCAGGCAGGCCGAGACCGCGGATGACTGCCTCGGCGATGGCGCGCCGCCCGCAGAACCACCAGTGCTCGTCCTCGGTGGCCGCCATCTGTCGGTAGGCGTCGAGCTCCATCAGTCCGTCCCCTCATATGTGCGGCGCACGATGTAGATCGGGCGCTGTTTGATCTCGGCATAGACGCGACCGAGGTACTGACCGATGATGCCGATGCCGAGCAACTGGATGCCGCCGAGGAAGAGGATGCTGACCAGCAGCGAGGCATAGCCGGGCACGTCGATGCCGAACACCAGTGTCTTGGCGATGATCAGCAGGCCGTAGAGGAACGACAAGGCCGAGATCGTCGCGCCGACATAGGTCCAGATCTCAAGCGGCGCGGTCGAGAAGCTGGTGATGCCTTCGAGCGCGAAGTTCCACAGCCGCCATCCAGAAAACTTGGATTGGCCGGCGATGCGCTGATCGCGTTTGTATTCGACCGTCGCGGTGCGAAAGCCGACCCAGGCGAACAGGCCCTTCATGAAACGGCGCCGTTCGGGCAAGGAGCGCAGCGCTTCGATCACCTGGCGGTCGATCAGCCTGAAGTCGCCGACATCGTGCGGGATCTTCTGCTGCGCGATCCAGTTGTGGACGCGATAGAACATCGACGCGGAGCGCTGCTTGAGAAAGCTGTCGCTCGACCGGTTGGCGCGCTTGGCAAGCACGACCTCGAAACCCTCGCGCCATTTTTCGACGAGCAGCGGAATGACATGCGGCGGATCCTGCAGGTCGACATCCATGGGGATCGCGGCATCGGCATCGCAGCAGTCGAGACCGGCGGTGAGCGCGGCTTCCTTGCCGAAATTGCGCGACAGGTCGATCACCTGGATGCGCCGATCGGTTCGCTGTGCCTCGATCAGCCTCTCGAGCGTCGCATCGCTGCTGCCGTCATTGATGAAGATGAATTCGAAGGCGACGCCGGCGTCCTTCAGCGGGTCGATATTTTCACGCACGGCCGCCAGGAACGGAGCGATCGCTGCTTCCTCATTGTGCACCGGCACGATCAGCGCGACCGTGGCCGCCCCGCTCTTCGGGCTCGTTTCGCCGGCAGTGGCCGGTCGATCGATATGAAGGAATGGCGCGTTCATTGCCTGCCGAAGCCCGCGGATCAGGCCCCGACAATAGAAAAGCTCGGTTAAGATGACTTTAAGGAATGCCTCAAGATTTCACAGCTTCCTGAGAGCCACTTCCTCGACCAGGTGATTGGCGCCCTTGCGCAGGATGAGATCGGCCCGTGCCCGCGTCGGCAGGATGTTTTCGCGCAGGTTCTTCAGGTTGATGTTGGCCCACAACCCTTCGGCGATGGCGCGCGCCGCATCTTTCGAAAGCTGCGAATAGCGGTGGAAGAAGGAGTCCGGATTGCGGAAGGCGGTTTCGCGCAACCGCATGAAGCGCTGGATATACCATTGGTGGATCAGCGCCTCATCGGCATCGATATAGATGGCGAAGTCGAAAAAGTCGGACAGGAACGGCACGATCTTGCCATCCCTCGGCAACTTGCCCGGCTGCAGCACATTGATGCCTTCGAAGATCAGTATGTCCGGTCGGTCGATGGTGACGAACTCGCCGGGAATGACGTCGTAGGTCAAATGCGAATAGACAGGCGCGCGGACATTGCGCTGCGCCGATTTGATGCCCGACAGGAACCTGAGCAGTGCGCCGACGTCGTAGCTGTCGGGAAAACCCTTGCGCTCCATCAGATTGTCGCGGCGCAGGATCTCGTTCGGCAGCAGGAAACCGTCGGTCGTGATGAGATCGACCTTGGGGCTCGACGGCCAGCGCGCCAAAAGTTCCTTGAGGACGCGCGCCGTGGTCGATTTGCCGACCGCGACGGAGCCGGCAATGCCGATGATGAAGGGCGTCTTGACCACGTCCTGGGCGTTGAAGAAGGCCTGCCGCTGCCTGAACAGCAGCTGGCTCGCCTCGACATGCGCCGAGAGCAGCCGCGACAGCGACAGATAGATGCGCTTGACCTCTTCGAGGTTGACCGGGTCGTTCAGCGAACGCAGGCGGTTGATCTCGTCCTCGGTCAGCGTCAGCGGCGTGTCGGCGCGGAACTGTGACCATTGCTCGGCCGAGAAGAAACGATAGGGCGAATATTTCTCGGTAGGAGCAAGCTGGTCCATCGAGTTTCCTGCCCTCCTCGCGGTCAGCCCTTCGACCGGGATGCCTTTTCGGCGACGCCCGAGCGGCCGGTGCGGCCCTCGAGTTCTCTCAGCACGTCGTCCAGCGGAACCCCCGCTATGCCAAGGACGACAAGCCAATGATATATAAGATCGGCACTTTCCGAAACGAGGGCCTGCTTGTCGCCCTTCACGGCGGCGATCACCGTCTCGACCGCCTCTTCGCCGAGCTTCTGTGCCGCCTTGTCGATGCCCTTGGCGAACAGTTTTGCTGTCCACGAGTCCGGGTCGCCGGACCGGGCGCGTTCGCCGATGATTTTTTCCAGATCGGGCAGCGAAAATTGAGCCATGGCAGCCGTTTAGAGCCGATTATCCAGGGAGTCCAGCCGCATGGGCAGCCCGGCACGGGCCATATGCGCCTTAGCTTGCGCGATCGTGTAGGTGCCGAAATGGAAGATCGAGGCCGCGAGCACGGCCCCGGCATGGCCGTCGCGTATGCCTTCCACCAGATGGTCGAGCGTGCCGACGCCGCCGGACGCGATGACCGGCGCGCGCACCGCGTCCGCAATGGCGCGGGTCAGCGCAAGGTCGTAGCCGGCCTTGGTGCCGTCGCGGTCCATCGACGTCAACAGGATCTCGCCGGCGCCGCGATCGACCATCTGCCTTGCGAAGTCGACGGCGTCGATACCGGTCTTCTCGCGCCCGCCATGGGTGAAGATCTCCCAGCGGTCGGCCTCGTTGGCCGCGGATACCTTCTTGGCGTCGATGGCAACCACGATGCACTGGTTGCCGAACTTGTCGGCGGCTTCCGCGACGAAATCCGGGTTCTTCACCGCCGCCGTATTGATCGACACCTTGTCGGCGCCGGCCAGAAGCAGCTTGCGGATGTCGGCCACCTGGCGCACGCCGCCGCCGACGGTCAGCGGCATGAAGCATTGTTCGGCGGTGCGGGCGACGACGTCGAAGATGGTCTCGCGGTTGTCCGACGACGCTGTGATGTCGAGAAAGCAGAGCTCGTCGGCGCCGGCCGCGTCATAGGCCTTGGCCGCCTCGACCGGATCGCCGGCATCGACCAGGTCTACGAAATTGACGCCCTTGACGACGCGGCCGTTCTTGACGTCGAGACAGGGGATGACGCGGGCCTTCAGCATCAGCTTTTCTCCAGGGTCGCAAGCAGGTCGACCAGCAACTGACCGACCAGTGGCGGCACGTCGCCCTTGGCGTCGAAAGCCGGATCGTAGGCGGAGATGGTGAGGCCGACGAGCGTCAACGGTCCGGCCATGCCGCACATCGCCTGACGCACTTGCTCCGGAGCCGGACCGCCAGGAGTGGCGTAACGGTTGGCCTGCAGCGCTTCGGGGTCATGGACATCGAGATCGATGTGCATGTGGATGCGCTCGGCGCCGGCGTCCTTCAGCTTTTGCGCCGCGCCGGCCCAGTCCGGGCATTCGGTCCGGATGACCGGCAGCGTCTCCAGCAATTGCTCTTCCGCAGTGTCGAGGTCGCGCGCGTTGACCAGCACGCAGCGGGCAGGATCGATTGCCTTGAACCCGGGGATCCGCGCCGAGATAGGTCGCCAGCAAAGCCCGAGCACGGTCGCCAGCGCCATGCCGTCGAGAAAACCCGATGTCGAGGTATCGGGCGTGTTGAGGTCGCCATGCTGGTCGGCCCAGATCATGGCATCGGCGCCTTCGCCGGCCACCGCGCCGGCGCTGGTCAGGCAATTGCCGGCAAGCACAATGGGAAACCGGCCACGGTCACAGGCAATGCGGACTTCACCCGACACAGCGTTGCAGACGGCGAAGCCGGTTGCGATCTCACGCTCCTGCTCGTCGCTCATCCTGCCTATGTCGTGAACGTCAATGTCGTGCCCGGCAAGCTTGAGCGCATCGGTCAGCCCGCCGGCAATCAACGCGTCCGGCCCCTGGCCGCAGCCGCCGTGATAGTAACCGCTGTCATAGGACGCCAGGATGATCGTGACGTTCACGGCGTTGTCTCCGCCTGTTTGCCGCTCAAGATCGCCAGCGCCTCGGCCGGATCGATGCGCCCGTCATAAAGCGCGCGGCCGGAGATCGCGCCTTCGAGCCTCTTCGCGTCGGGCATGGTCATGCGCACGATGTCGGCGATCGAGGCGAGCCCGCCGGAGGCGATCACCGGGATCGACACCGCTTCGGCCAGGTCGATGGTGGCGTCCCAGTTGATGCCGGTCAAAACGCCGTCGCGGTCGATGTCGGTGTAGATAATGGCGGCGACGCCGGCGCCTTCGAATTTCTTCGCCAGTTCGATGACGCCCAGGCTCGACGCCTCGGCCCAGCCTTCCACCGCCACCTTGCCGCCCTTGGCGTCGATGCCGACGGCGATCTTGCCCGGGAAGGCCCTGCAGGCCAGCCTGACAAGGTCGGGGTCACGCACCGCAACCGTGCCGAGGATGACGCGGGCAAGCCCGCGGTCGAGCCAGTCCTCGATCTGCTCGAGCGTGCGGATGCCGCCGCCGAGCTGCACCGGGTTCTTCGTCGCCTTGAGGATGGCGCCGACCGCCGCGCTGTTGACGCTCTGGCCCTTGAAGGCGCCGTTGAGGTCGACGACGTGCAGCCACTCGAAGCCTTGCTCCTCGAAAGCTTTAGCCTGCGCGGCCGGATCGTCATTGTAGATCGTCGCGGTCGCCATATCGCCGTGCTTCAGGCGCACGCATTTGCCATCCTTTAGGTCGATGGCCGGAAACAGGATCATCTAGGCGCCCTCGACAATGACGAAGTGGCCGGTCGATGCCGCCAGCCGGTATTTCGAGGCTTCCTTGTATTCAGGCGATTCGTAGCAGGCGATCGCCGTCTCGTAAGACTCGAACTCGACCAGCACGTGGCGGTTTCCGGTCGGTCCCTCCGGGCTCACATAACGTCCGGCGCGCACGGGGAACTTCGCGCCATATTTGACGAAGGCTTTTGCATTGGCCTCGATGTACTGCTTGTAGACCTCGGGGTCGCGAACATCGATCATCGCCATCCAATAGCCCTTCTTGCTCATGGGTTAAGGCCTCCAGCGCAGGAAATTGGTGATCAGCGCCAGGCCGAGCGCCTGGCTCTTCTCGGGATGGAACTGTGTGCCGACGAGATTGTCGCGCGCGACTGTCGCCGTCACCGGGCCGCCATAGTCGGCAATTGCCAGCACCTCGTCGGCCTTCTTCGCATCGAGATGGTAGGAATGGACGAAATAGGCGTGCAATCCCTTGGTCCCGGTCGTGATGCCCGAAAACAGCGGATGCTTGCGCGTCATCTCGATCGTGTTCCAGCCGATCTGCGGTATCTTCAGTGCCGGATCGGTGGGCGTGATCTCCTTGACGTCGCCGGCGATCCAGCCAAAGCCCTTGGTCACGGTCTTTTCCAGACCACGTTCCGACATCAGCTGCATGCCGACGCAGATGCCGAAGAAGGGCCGGCCCTTGACGATCGCCACCTCTTCCACCGCGTCCCACATGCCGGCGACGGCCTTGAGGCCGGCCGCGCAGTCGGCATAGGCGCCGACGCCGGGCAGCACGATGCGGTCGGCGGTGCGGACGCGTTCCGCATCGGCGGTCAGCTCGATCGCCGCCGCGATGCCGGCCTCATGCGCGGCGCGCTCGAAGGCCTTGGTGGCCGAGCGCAGATTGCCCGACCCGTAATCGATGATCGCAACCCGCATGTCAGGTTTTTCCCGGGATGTGGGTCAGTCCCAGCGCCATGCCCATCTGCGCCGGGCGCGCCTGGGTGGCGTCCGGAATGATGCGCGGCACGGGCGCCGGCTCATCCGCCTGCGCGTCGGCTTCCAGTGCCTGGCGCGTCTCGGCGTCGTCGAGCCTGTCGGCTTCGACGACGCCCCAGTCGTGCCAGCCGCGGCGGCGCAGGGCCGCGATCCGCAGCGCCTGCCCCTCCAGCCCGACATAGAGCGAGACCAGCAGCGACAGCAGCGAGCCGGCCCAGGCCAGCCCCAGTTTTTCGCCAAGCATCGACAGGATGGCCATGACGACAAAGGCCAATGCGGCCTCGATCCACAGCCGGTGCCAGGCGAGCCACAGCGGCGAAAACAGAAAGCCGAGCCAGCTGAAACCGTCGCGCACAAAGACTGAATCAACCCTCTCGCCGCGGCCCGACGGTTCCATCACGACATAGATGGCCATCGCCTATCCTTTCAGAGATCCCTTGGTGGAGGGCACCGCGTCCGGCTGGCGCGGGTCGCGTTCGAGTGCTGCGCGCAGCGTCCGCGCCACCGCCTTGAAGCAGGTCTCGGCGATGTGGTGGTTGTTGGCGCCGTAATGATTGGTCACGTGCAGCGTGATCCCGGCGTTCTGCGCCAGCGCCTGGAAGAATTCGCGCACCAGCTCGGTGTCGAAGGTGCCGATCTTGGGCGACGAGAAGGATACGTTCCAGACCAGGAACGGACGGCCGGAGACGTCGATCGCCGCCCTGGTCAGCGTCTCGTCCATGGCAAGATCGATCGAGGCATAGCGCATGATGCCGCGCCGCTCGCCGAGCGCCTTGGCCAGCGCCTGGCCGAGCGCGATGCCGGTATCCTCGACCGTGTGGTGGTCGTCGATGTGCAAATCGCCCTTGGCCTTCACCGTCATGTCGATCAGCGAGTGGCGCGACAACTGGTCCAGCATATGGTCGAAGAAGCCGACGCCGGTCGCAATGTCGGATTTGCCCGAGCCGTCGACATGGACCGATACGGAGATATCGGTTTCTTTGGTCTTGCGGCTTGCTTCGGCGGAACGGGGCGACATGACCTCATCCTTGTCCAGGGTTTCACGCCTTCCAAGCCCTCACACGCTTGAAAGCGAGAGCCTTCTAGCAGCATGATCCGGCGATTGCCAGTTGCCATGCGCGGCGCTATCGAGGCTTGCCGGAGGCCGGTTTGCAATCGCTTGACCCATGCATACATATGGCCGATCAAGTCACTCGTAACGCGCCGGATCGCCTTATCGGGATCGGTGCTGATCGGAGCAGGAAATGTCGAATGAACTGACCATGCATGCCACGACCATCGTGACGGTGCGCAAGGGCAGCAAGGTGGTGATCGCCGGCGACGGCCAGGTCAGCCTTGGCCAGACCATCATGAAGGGCAACGCCAAGAAGGTGCGCCGCATCGGCAAGGGCGGCAATGTCATTGCCGGTTTCGCCGGCGCCACCGCCGATGCCTTCACTCTTCTGGAGCGGCTTGAAGCCAAGCTCGAACAATATCCGGAGCAGCTGACGCGCGCCTGCGTCGAGCTCGCCAAGGACTGGCGCACCGACCGCTACCTGCGCCGGCTGGAAGCCATGATGCTGGTGGCCGACAAGTCGGTCTCGCTGGCGCTGACCGGCACCGGCGACGTGCTCGAACCCGAACATGGCGTCATGGCCATCGGCTCCGGCGGCAATTACGCGCTGGCCGCCGCCCGCGCCCTGATGGATTCCGACAAGAACGCCGAAGAGATCGCCCGCAAGGCGATGCAGATCGCGTCCGACATCTGCGTCTACACCAACAACAACTTCGTCATCGAAACGCTCGATGCCGCCTGAGCGGGCCAAACAGAGCGATGTGTACGAATTTCGGCCGGTGACCGAAAAGGACCTGCCGATGATCGCCGGTTGGCTGGCCGAACCGCATGTCGCCGAATGGTGGGACGATCCCGACAAGGAAATCACCGAGATCCGTGAGCATATCGACTCGATTTCGGTCGAACCGCTGATCGTCGAGCTGGACGGCAAGCCGATCGCCTATCTGCAGAGCTACGATCCGCATCTGGAGGACGACCATCCCTATGCCGACCAGCCGTTCGGCACGCTGGGCATCGACCTGTCCATCGGCAGGCCGGAGCTGGTCGGCGTCGGCCATGGCTCGGCCATCGTGCGTCAGTTCGTCGAACAGCTTTTCGAGGAAGGGGTGCCGCGCGTCATCATCGATCCGCATCCGCAGAACGCGCGCGCCATCCGCGCCTATGAGAAGGCCGGCTTCAGGGCGATCGGACGCAGGCAATCGGAATATGGGGACGCCGTGCTGATGGCCGTTGATGCGGCCGATGGCGACGCGCAAGTGGGGCACTGACCAAATGAACACTATCGGCGAAGACAAGACGCTATCGGCCTATGAAGACAGCTGGCGGATGGGGCTTCTGCTCGTGCTGGCTCTGGTCATCTTCCAGGCCGGGGTCCTCTACGGCATGGGCCATCCGCCGATCTGCACCTGCGGCTACGTGAAGCTCTGGCACGGTGTCGTGAACAGCTCCGAGAATTCCCAGCACATTTCCGACTGGTACACGCCTTCGCACATCATCCACGGCTTCCTGTTCTATGCGCTGGCGTGGTTCTTGTTTCCGCGTTCGCCGGTCGGCCTGCGGCTGGCGTTCGCCGTCCTCATCGAAGGCGGCTGGGAGCTCTTGGAAAACAGCCCCTTCATCATCGACCGCTATCGGGCCGGCACCATCTCGCTCAACTATTACGGCGACAGCATCATCAATTCCGTGGCGGATACGTTCGCCATGGTGCTGGGATTTGTGATGGCGCGAAAGCTTCCTATATGGGTGATCGTCAGCCTTGCCGTGATCTTCGAACTGGGCACCGGCTACATCATCCGGGACAATCTGACGCTCAACGTGATCATGCTGCTGCATCCGTTTGAGTCCATCCGGCAGTGGCAAAGTGGAATTTGAGTGATATGAGCACATTCTCCCCGCGCGAAATCGTTTCGGAACTCGACCGCTTCATCATCGGCCAGAAGGACGCCAAGCGCGCCGTGGCCATTGCCTTGCGCAACCGCTGGCGCCGCCAGCAGCTCGAAGGCCAGATGCGCGAAGAGGTGATGCCGAAGAACATCCTGATGATCGGGCCGACCGGCGTCGGCAAGACCGAGATCTCGCGCCGCCTGGCGCGTCTCGCCGGAGCGCCCTTCGTCAAGGTCGAGGCCACCAAGTTCACCGAGGTCGGCTATGTCGGCCGTGACGTCGAGCAGATCATCCGCGACCTGGTCGAGATCGCCATCGGCCTGGTGCGCGAGAAGATGCGCGAGGACGTCAAGGCGCGCGCCCACATCAATGCCGAGGAACGGGTGCTTGAGGCGCTCGTCGGCAAGACGGCAAGCCCGGCCACGCGCGACTCCTTCCGCAAGAAGCTGCGCGACGGCGAGCTCGACGACAAGGAGATCGAGGTCGAAGTGGCCGACACCGGCACCGGCGGCATGCCCGGCTTCGAGATTCCCGGCATGCCGGGCGGCAATATCGGCGTGCTCAACATCAACGACATGCTGTCGAAGGCGATGGGCGGCCAGAGGACCAAGACACGCAAGACGACGGTGAAGGAATCCTACGCGCTGCTGATCAGCGACGAGTCAGACAAGCTGCTCGACCAGGACGAGGTGGTGCGCCGGGCGCTGGAATCGACCGAAAACGACGGCATCGTCTTCCTCGACGAGATCGACAAGATCGCGTCGCGCGAAGGCGGCATCGGCGCCGGCGTCTCCCGCGAAGGCGTGCAGCGCGACCTGCTGCCGCTGGTCGAGGGCACCACGGTGGCGACCAAATACGGACCGGTGAAGACCGACCACATCCTGTTTATCGCCTCGGGTGCGTTCCACGTCGCCAAGCCGTCGGACCTGCTGCCGGAACTGCAGGGCCGCCTGCCGATCCGCGTCGAACTGCGGGCGCTGGAGAAGGACGATTTCGTCCGCATCCTGACCGAGACCGAGGCCAGCCTGATCAAGCAGTACATCGCGCTGATGAAGACCGAAGGCGTCGAGCTCAGCTTCTCCGATGACGCCATCGATTCGCTTGCCGGCATCGCCGTCGATCTCAACGCCAGCGTCGAGAACATCGGCGCCAGGCGCCTGCAGACGGTGATGGAGCGGGTGCTGGACGAGATTTCCTACGACGCGCCGGACCGCAACGGCACGTCGGTCACCATCGATGCCGCCTATGTGGAAAAGCATGTCGGCGACCTTTCCAGGAACACGGATTTGTCCAGATTCATCCTGTAGAAGCGGCGCCGGGCAGCTCCCGACCCAAGAACCAGGGTGTGGCCAAATGGAAGCATCTGGCCGCTTTCGTCCGGCGAGACGAGGCGGTTCTCTCGACTCTCCATTGAGCTTTACCTAGTTTGCCCGGCGACTCACAGGCGGCGGTGCATGAAAAAACGCATACTTCTCCTTCTCGGCTTGGCGCTGGCGGCAGCGGTGCCCGCCGCCGATGCGGCGACGCTGGTGCCGCCGGGAAACCGCAATGCCGAGCAGCCCGACATACCGGGCGCCTCGAGCCGCCGCACCCAGGCCACCAACACCACCTTCCAGGCCAAGTACCGCAAGGTTTACGCGCTGCTGCAGAACGACGCCGACCTTCGCGGCAAGATCAAGCAGCAGGCGGCGGCCTATGGCATCGATCCCATTCACATCGTCGGCGCCATCGTCGGCGAGCATACCTACAATGTCGATGCCTACGACCGGCTGCAGACCTACTACGTCAAGGCGATCTCCTATCTGTCGAGCAGGCTCGCCTTCGCCTATGAGGGCGAGGACATCACGGATTTCGTGCAAAGGCCGGAATTCAAGAAATGCGCCGGCCTGACCGACAGCTACGATCTGTGGGAGTGCCGCGAGCAGGTGTGGAACCATGCCTTCCGCGGCAAGAGTGTGGGCGGCGAGAGCTTTCCCAACGACCGTTTCGGGGCCACCTTCTTCCAGCCCTATTATGCCGGCCAGACCTTCGGCCTTGGCCAGCTCAACCCGCTGACCGCGCTGCAGATGAGCGATCTCGTGCACAAGGTGTCCGGCCTGCCCAAGCTCGACGTCGCCGATCCGAACGGGGTCTACAAGACAATCATGGATCCGGACCTGACGCTGCCTTACGTCGCGGCGACGATCAGCAAATCGATCGATGCCTACAAGAGCATCGCCGGCTTCGACATTTCGGGCAATCCCGGCCTCACGGCGACGCTCTACAATGTCGGCAATCCCGAGCAGCGCGCCGAAGCGCTGAAGGCCGAGAACGACAAGCGCCGAGCCGCCAGCGAGCCCGAAAAGCTGCCCGAGGAAAATTATTATGGCTGGCTGGTCAACGACAAGTTGGCGGAGCTGAAGGCGCTCTTTTAGAGCTGAGGGGTAAGCTGCTCAGGCCTGGGATTCGAGGAACGCCTCGAACTTGCGCAATTCCTCGGCGTCCACCCCGACCATGTGCTGCGGTGCTGGATAGGCGCCGGACTGGATGTCGGCGGCATACTCGCTGAACGCGGCAATGCGCTCGTTCTGGATACGGTCGAACTCCGCCGCCAGGTCGCGATAGCGTTTGGCATGGCGCGGATAGTGTCCGCGATGGGTGCCGAGCACATCTTCCGAGAACAGATACTGGGCATCGCAGCCGGCGCCCGCCCCCATCGAGATCATAATCAGCGGCGTGCGCCTGGAGATCGCGCTCGCCATTTCGGCCGGCACCACCTCGATCTCAGCGGCGAAGGCACCTGCCGCTTCCAGGTCCCTGACCTGCTTCCAGACGAAGGCAGCACTTTCGGCGGTCTTGCCCACCGCCTTGAAGCCACCCGTCCAGGTCGCGTGCGCCGGGATCAGCCCGACATGACCGCAGACCGGAATATGCTCGTCGCGCAGCCGCCGGATCGTCTGCAGGCTGGCCGAACAATACATGGCGTCGGCGCTCGCGGCCCGCAGCTTCACCGCTGTACGTAAAATCTCGTCAGTGGTCGCGCCCATTTTGGGCTGCTCGTCGCCGGGAATGGCAAAGCGGGTCGGTGCCGCGTCGCGAAACCGCGGGTCGAAGATCAGGTCGTAGGGGACCGAGATGATATCGATGCTGGCGCGCTCCGCGGCCTCGGCCTCTTCCAGCGAGAAGACCCTGAGCTTGGAAAGCTGCCGCTTGCCCTTCAGCGATTGCAGGTCGGCAACCGTCGGTCTGGTGCGCGGCATTTTCTTCCCCCTATGTCCTTGATTTCCGGATGGCGCGGTTCACGCCGCCAGCAGCGACTTCAGCTTGACCGTCTGTGAGCCGAGCGCCTCCGGCGCCGGCTTCGCCCGCTTGGCGATCAGCATTTCGGCCAGCCTGATGTCGCGGGCGACTGCATTGCCCGGCCCGATGCCGCTTGCGGCGACCAGACGGCCGTCCCCAGCCAGATGGAACAGGATGAAGGCGCCGTCTTCGAGGTCGCGGCGCACGACGCTGTGCCCCTCGTCCGACAGCCCGGCAATCTGCAAGGTCAGGCCATATTGATCCGACCAGAACCACGGCACGGCGGCATGGGCCTCGCCGGCGCCCAGCATGTTCCTGGCCGCCAGCGCGCCTTGCTCCTGCGCGTTGCGCCAGGCTTCAAGCCGCACCCGCCTTCCGCCATAGACGGCAAGCGGAAACGAGCAGCAATCGCCGGCGGCAAAGATGTCCGGATCGCCGGTGCGAAGTTCGGCGTCGACGGCGATGCCGTTGTCGATGGTCAATCCCGCTTCCGCAGCCAGTGCGGTCACCGGCACTGCGCCGATGCCGATGATAGCGAGGTCGGCAACGACCTCCAGCCCGCCGGCAAGCGTGATGCGCACCTCGGCGCCGTTATCGGCGATCGCCGCGATGCCCTGGCCGGCGAGGATCGTCACGCCTTCGGTCTCGTGCTGCTTGTGGATGATCTCGGCGATTTCGGCGGGCACGCCGCGCATCAGGATGCGCGGCTGCGCTTCGACGACGGTGACATAAGCGCCGAGTTTGCGCGCCGAGGCAGCGAGTTCGAGACCGATGAAGCCGCCGCCGATGATTGCCACGCGGTTTCCGGCCCTGAGATGGGCGCGGATGGCCTTCGCGTCATTGAAGGTCCTGAGATACACGCAGCGCGCTCCGAGGCCCGGCATCGGCAGCTTGCGCGGCAGCGAGCCGGTCGCCAGCAGGAGCTTGTCGTACGGCAGCGCCGAGCCATCCGACAGGCGCACGACATGGGCGGTGCGGTCGATCGCCACGGCCTGAACCGAATGGATATGCCGGATCGACCGTTCGGCCAGGATTTCATCGCTGGCGATCGCCTTGATCGCGGGCGCCTCGCCGGTCATGGCCTCTTTCGACAGCGGCGGCCGCTCATAGGGCAGATGCGGCTCGTCGCCGACCAGCGTCACCGGACCTTCGAAGCCGAGATCGCGCAGCGCGAGTGCGGCGCGTCCGCCGCATTCGCCGGCGCCGATGATGACCATTGCCTTTGTCATCACCGTCATCCGATCTGAATGAGGACTTTGCCGGCGTCGACCTTGACCGGATAGGTCCTGAGGTTGACGCAGGCTGGCGCGCCTCTCGCCGCCCCGGTCTTGTAGTTGAAGCGGCCATTGTGCTTCGGGCATTCGATGATGTCGTCCATCACCAACCCGTCGGCCAGATGCACCTTTTCGTGCGAGCAAAGCCCGTCCGTCGCGAAATACTCGTCGTCGGGGCTGCGGTAGATGGCGAAGGTGCGGCCGCCATGGTCGAACCGCATCACGTCTTCTTCATCTATGTCCGCGGCCTCACAGGCCTCGACCCAGTCGCTCATTGGTTCCTCCGGAAAAATTGGATTGCTCTGCGCCCGTCAGGCCGGTCATTCGGCCGCGGCGACGGCATGGTCGTTGTGCAGTTCCTCGCGATACGGCCTTGCGGTCGGCGGCAGTTCGCGTTTGAGGAAATAGTCTTCGTTGCGCAACTGACGCAGGAAGGCCGGGATCACTTCGCGATAGCCGGCGAGGATCGACGGCGTTGGCGCCGGCAGATCGTGCTTGATCAGCTCGTGCAGCCTGGGCAGCGCGTGATAGGGCACCATCGGGAACATGTGGTGCTCCACGTGGTAGTTCATGTTCCAGTAGATGAAGCGGCTGATGGGGTTCATGTAGACGGTACGGCTGTTGAGCCGGTGATCGATGACATTGTCGGCCAGCCCGCCATGCTGCAGGATGCCGGTCAGCACATGGTGCCAGGCGCCGTAAAGGCGGGGCAGCCCGACCACCATGACCGGCAGGAACGAGCCCATATAGAGCGCCAGAGCGATCGTCGCCGCATAGATCGCCAGCCAGATGCGGGCGAAGAAGATCGCCCTCGGCTGTTCCTGCTCGGGCACATAGGTCATTTCCTCGGCGCTGATGATGCCGGCCGCGTGGCGGACCATGTCCTTCATGGCATGCCAGGCATCGAGGACGCCGACGAAGGCGAAAATGACGCGGATGAGGTCGGGCGGCCGCATGATGGCGATCTCGGGGTCGCGGCCGACGATGATGGTGTCGGTATGGTGGCGCGTATGGCTCCAGCGCCAGGTCACCGGGTTGCGCATGATCATGAAGCAGGCGATCTGATAGATCGCGTCGTTCATCCACTGCGTGCGGAAGGCGGTGCCGTGGCCGCATTCGTGCCAGCGTGAATCGGTCGAGGAACCGTAGAGCGTGCCGTAGACGAAGAAGAACGGCACGCACCACCAGGTACCCCAGAACCAGGCGCCGCCGGCGCCGCTCAGGATGAGCACGCCGAGCCAGATGATGGTGTCGCGCATTGCCGGCCCGTCGGAGCGCTGCATCAACTCCTTCATCTGCTTGCGCGGAACATCGGTGTGGTACCAATCGGCCGCCGCCAGCCCGTTCTCGACGGCCAGCTGCGTATCGCGGCCGACCAGGCTGTAGTCGCGCCGGGATGGCGTTGCAGACAGTGTTGCCGCCATTGGAAACCTCCACCAGCGCCTCGCGGTCCCTTCCCGGCGAATGCCAAGGGTATGATCGCAGGCGTCGGAATTCAAAATAGCCCCACTGGATGATAGGATCAATCTCACAAAGATAGTTTCTATCATTTCCCATCAAGATGATGTAAAAGGATTCGACACATCAGAGGGCAGTCATGGCAAAACGGCCGACCATCACCGATCTGGCGCGCATCTCCGGCGTCAGCGTTGCCACCGTCGACCGGGTGCTGAACAACCGCCTGCCGGTGCGCGAGGAAACCGCGCGCCGTGTCTATGAGGCCGCGACCGGCATCGGCTATCACGCCGCCGGGCTGATCAAGCAGCGCATGCGCCAGGAACTGCCGGAATACCGCCTCGGCTTTCTGCTGCTGAGGGGCAATGATGTTTTCTACAGCGATTTCGCGCGGGAGCTCGAACTGGCGGTGTCGCAATCGCTGCGCTTCCGTGGCGTCGCAACCATCGACTTTGCCAGTTCGCTGGCCCCCGACGAGATCGCCGCCCAGATGCGCAAGCTGGCGGCGAAGTCCAGGGCCGTCGCCGTCGTCGGCCCGGACCATCCGACGTTGACGGCGGCCGTCGAGGCGCTGAAGGCGAGGGGGCAACCGGTCTTCTCGCTGCTGTCCGACTTTGCCGCCGGCATCCGCGAGGGCTATGTCGGCCTCGACAACCGCAAGGTCGGTCGCAGCGCGGCCTGGATGATCGCCAAGGCGGTGAGGAAGCCTGGCAAGGTCGCCCTGTTCGTCGGCAGCCATCGCTTCCATGGCCATGAGCTGCGCGAGATCGGCTTCAGGTCATTCTTCCGCGAGCATGCGCCGGAATTCACGGTGATGGAGACGCTGGTCAATCTGGAAGCCAACCAAGTGACCCATGATGCGATGATCGATCTTCTGGCGCGCTATCCGGATCTTGCCGGCTGCTATGTCGCCGGCGGCGGCATGGAAGGCGCGGTCTCGGCGCTCAGGGCAGCGAGGCCCGAAAACATGCCGGTGGTCGTCTGCAACGAGATCAATGCCGAATCGCGCGCAGCACTCGCCGACAACATCCTCACCATGGTGATTTCCACGCCGCTGCCGGCGCTCTGCCGCGAGCTTGTCGGCCTCATGGCGCACGCCATCGAAACCGGTGCCGCCAATGCGCCGGGCCAGACCTTCCTGCCCTTCGACATTTACCTGCCGGAAAACATCTAGGCCATCGAGCCATTCGGAATGATGGGATCCATCACCCTGATAGAATATTGCAAGGCCCTGTCGCGAAAATCCGGCATCGGTTTTTGGAATCGCTCTTGACGGCCTCCCCAAAAATGGAATAAATATTTCACTGACTAGGCATTTTGGTCCTTTCGTTCCGGAACATCTGTTTCAAACAGAGGGCTTGGCGTTCCAATCGCTGGCAAAACGCCATCCGGAGCAGGGGAGCAGGCGGGAGAGATTCCTCGGGAGATCGGGGATTCCGGGCGAGATCGGTGCAGCCGGACACCAATGTGTGGAGGAGAAATACAATGAAGAAACTGATTTTGGGCGTCGCCTTTGCGGCGCTGATGAGTTCGTCGGCATTCGCGGCCAAGGTCGGCGTGTCGATGGCCAAGTTCGACGACAACTTCCTGACCGTGCTGCGCAACGGCATGATCGAGCAGGCCAAGGGCATGGACGGTGTCGAGCTGCAGGTCGAGGACGCGCAGAACGACGTCGCCAAGCAGCTTGACCAGATCAAGAACTTCGTCGCCTCTGGCGTCGACGCCATCATCGTCAACCCGGTCGACACCTCGGCCACCCAGGCGATGTCGGATGCCGCGGCCGCGGCCAAGGTCCCGCTGGTCTATGTCAACCGCGAGCCGGTCAATGTCGACACGCTGCCGGAAAACCAGGCCTTCGTCGCCTCGAACGAGGCCGATTCCGGCACGCTCGAGACCAAGGAAGTCTGCCGCCTGTTCACCGAAGCCGGCAAGAAGGAAGCCAATGTCTATGTGATCATGGGCGAGCTTTCCAACCAGGCCGCGGTAATGCGCACCAAGGACATTGACGACGTGATCGCCACGCCGGAATGCAGCTTCATCAAGATCATCGACAAGCAGACGTCGAACTGGAACCGCGATGAGGCCCAGAACCTGATGACCAACTGGCTGTCGACCGGCAAGCCGTTCGACGGTGTCATCGCCAACAACGACGAAAGCGCCATCGGCGCCATCCAGGCGATGAAGGCCGCCAACATCGACATGAAGACGGTCGTCGTCGGCGGCGTCGACGCCACCCAGGACGCGCTGGCTGCGATGCAGGCGGGCGACCTTGACGCGACCGTGTTCCAGGACGCGGCCGGCCAGGGTGCCGGTGCCCTCGACGCGGCGCTGAAGCTGGCCAAGGGCGAGAAGGTCGAACGGAAGGTCTATATCCCCTTCCAGCTCGTCACGCCGGCCAACATCGACAAGTTCCTGAAGAAGAACTGAGCCAGGCGCTTCGATAGGGGGCGGCGCATCAAATCAGAAAAACAGCGCCGCTCCTCACTTTCCTCCCGCCCCAGCGGGCGGGAGGATGAATGCGGCCGACGGAGGAAAAGACGTGGCACAGACATCTCATGGCATCGGTGGGCTCACCTATGATGCAAAAAAACGGGCATGGCCTGCCGAGTTCAACGTTTTCCTGGCGCTCGTCATCCTCGTCGGCGCTTTCGAACTGATTGGCCGGGTCTTTCTCGGCGACAGTTTCCTGTTCAACACCCGCGACAATGTCGATGCGATCTTCAACCAGCAGCGCCTCGAAATCATCATCCTGCAGGTGTCGATCGTCGGTATCATCGCCATCGGTGTGACGCAGGTGATCATCACCGGCGGCATCGATCTGTCCTCGGGCTCGGTCGTCGGCGCCACGGCGATGATCGCCATGAGCTTCGCCCAGGTGGCGACGGTCAATGGCAACCCGAACCCCAAGGCGATGTTCGTCGGCTGGACCGACCTGCCGGTGATCGTTCCGGTGCTGGTCGCCATTGGCTGCGGCCTGCTGGCCGGCCTGGTCAATGGTGCCTTGATCGCCTACACGCGCATCCCGCCCTTCATCGCCACGCTCGGCATGATGGTCACGGCGCGCGGCATCGCCAAATGGTGGTCGAAGGGACAGCCGATCTCGTTTCCGACCGAGAGTTTCGCTGGCATAGGCAAGGGCCTGATGCCGGTCGTGATCTTCATCTCGCTGGCGATACTGTTCCAGCTGATCCTGACCTACACCAAATACGGCAAGCACTGTTATGCGATAGGCTCCAATGAGGACGCCGCGCGCATGTCGGGCATCAAGATCGCCAACCACAAGATTCTCGTCTACGTCATCGCCAGCATCCTCGCCTCGCTCGCCGCCGTGGTGCTGTGCTCCAAGAACCTCACCGCCCAGTCCGGCATGGGCGTCATGTACGAACTCGACGCCATCGCCATGGCGGTCATCGGCGGCGTCTCGCTGTCGGGCGGCCGCGGCTCGATCATCGGCACGGTGATCGGCTCGCTGATCTTCGGTGTCATCATCTCCGGCTTCACCTTTCTGCGCCTCGACGCCTACTACCAGGAGATGGTCAAGGGCGTGATCATCGTCGGCGCGGTGGTTCTCGATCAATGGCGCCAGCGTCGCCGCGCGATAGGAGCTTGACCATGTCGGACATCATTCTGAAGACCGAAAACCTGACCAAGCGCTATGGCGGCGTGCATGCGCTCGAAGGCGCCAACTTCGAGCTGCGCAAGGGCGAACATGTCGCCATCATGGGCGACAACGGCGCCGGCAAATCGACCTTCGTGCGCCAGATCACCGGCGTCGAGCAGCGCACCGACGGCAAGGTCTGGTTCGACGGCAAGGAAGTGAACTTCGCCGGCCCGATCGAGGCGCGCGAGGCGGGCATCGAAACGGTGTTCCAGAACCTGGCGCTCGCCGACGATCTCGACGTGCCGTCGAACCTGTTCCTCGGCCGCGAAAAGGTGCTGTTCAACCTCGGCCCGTTCTCGATCCTCGACCGCAAGTATATGCGCAAGGCGACCGAGGCCGCACTGGTCCGCACGGCGGTGAAGATCCCCAATTTGTCCAGCACCATCCGCCACATGTCGGGCGGTCAGCGGCAATGCGTGGCGATCGCCAGGACCGCGACTTTTGCCTCGAAACTGATCATCATGGACGAGCCGACGGCCGCCCTTGGCGTGCAGGAGACGGCGCAGGTCGAAAACATCATCCGCACGCTGAAGGCAAACGGCGAGCCTCTGATCCTGATCAGCCACAACATGCGCCAGGTGTTCGATCTCGTCGACCGCATCGTCGTCTTCCGGCGCGGCAAGATCGTCGCCAATCTGCGCAAGCAGGACACCGACGGCAACGACATCGTCGCCTACATCACCGGCAGCAAGACCGGGGAGGCGGAGCTTGCGGCAGCCTAGTATTGTTTGCGGCGGGCGGTAGCCTCTAGCGGCCCGCTGCAATCCTAAAATCATCCGCCCCGATGGGCGCGGAAATTTGTTCGAACCCCCCAAAGGAAATATCCATGCCTCTCCGCTTCGCTCTTCTCGGTGCCGGTCGTATCGGCAAAGTCCACGCCCGCGCCGTCGGCTCCAACCCCGAGGCAAAACTGGTTGCCGTGGCGGACGCCTTCGAGAAAGCGGCGACGGAACTGGCATCGGCTTACGGCGCCGAGGTACGCACGATCGAGGCGATCGAGAAGGCCAAGGATATCGACGCCGTCATCATCTGCACGCCGACCGACACCCATGCCGATCTGATCGAGCGCTTTGCCAAGGCCGGCAAGGCGATCTTCTGCGAGAAGCCGATCGACCTCAATGTGAAGCGTGTCGAAAAGTGCCTGGCCGTGGTCGACAAGGCCAAGGCCACGCTGATGGTCGGCTTCAACCGCCGCTTCGACCCGCATTTCGCCGCCGTGCGCAAGGCGATCGACGACGGCGCCATCGGCACGGTCGAGATGGTCACCATTACGTCGCGCGATCCCGGCGCGCCGCCGCTCGACTATATCGCCCGCTCGGGCGGCATCTTCCGCGACATGACCATCCACGATTTCGACATGGCCCGCTTCCTGCTCGGCGAGGAGCCGGTGGCGGTCAGCGCGCATGCCTCGGTGCTGGTCGACAAGAAGATCGGCGAGGCTGGCGATTTCGACAGCGTCAGCGTCATCCTCGAAACCGCCTCCGGCAAGCAGGCCGTCATCTCCAATTCGCGCCGCGCCACCTATGGCTACGACCAGCGCATCGAGGTGCATGGCTCGAAAGGCATGGTCGCGGCCGAGAACCAGCGCCCGGTGTCGATCGAACTGGCCAATGAGAAGGGCTACACCCGCCCGCCGCTGCACGACTTCTTCATGACCCGCTACCTCGACGCCTATGCCAACGAGATCGCGGCCTTCATCGCCGCGGCGACAAAGGGCAAGAAGGCGGCACCCAGCGGAGCGGATGGGCTCGTGGCACTGAAGCTGGCAGATGCAGCGCTGAAATCGGCGAAGACAGGCAAGACCGTCCGCCTCGACTAAGGTGTGTTGATATTCAGGTGAGGCCACCTGACCTACATCTGAGCACACCTTGGGCTATTTGGTATCGAACACAGGAGCAACGCGATGAATGGTTCAGCCGGTCGCAATTCGGAAACGCGCGCCATCGTGACCGGCGGCGCGCAGGGCATCGGCTTCGCCGTCGCCGAGGCGCTGGCCGATGAAGGCTGCCGCGCTTTGGCGCTGATCGGCCGCTCGCAGGAGAAGGGCGACAAGGCGGTCGCCTCGCTCAAGAAGGCCGGCGTCGACGCCATCTTCATCAGCGCCGATGTCGCCAAGGTCGCCGACTGCAAGCGCGCCGTCGACACCGCGATCGCCCATTTCGGCACTGTCAACGCGCTGGTCAACGCCGCCGCTACCTCGGCGCGCGGCTCGCTGGTCGAGACCAGCGAAGAGCTTTTCGACGCGATCTTCGCGACCAATGTGCGCGGGCCCTTTTTCCTGATGCAAGGCCTGGTTGCGCATCTGCTCGAGCGCAAGGCGCCGGGCTCGATCGTCAACGTGCTGTCGATGTCGGCGCATGCCGGCCAGTCGTTCCTGACGCCCTATTCGACCAGCAAGGGCGCGCTGATGACGCTGACCAAGAATGTCGCCAGCTCCTATCGGAAGAACCGCATACGCTGCAACGCCGTGCTGCCTGGATGGATGGACACCGAGGGCGAGGCGATCGTGCAGAAGAAGTGGCACGACGCGCCGGACGACTGGTTGGAAAAGGCCGAGGCTTCCCAGCCTATGGGCCAGTTGGTCAAGCCCGCGCAGCTTGCCCGGCTGATCACCTATATGCTGAGCCCGCAGGCCGGCGTCATGACCGGTTCGCTGGTCGACTACGACCAGAACATAGCCGGCGTGATTGGCGAGTAGTGACAAGCGCGCCAACATCGACTATATGAGCCGCATGATCCACCTGACCGCCACGTTCTGGTACTTTAGCTACGGCAGCTCGCTGGCGGCGGGAGGATTGCGCTCGATCTGAAGATTGCAGCATCAAAATCCGAACAGCCGCCAGACCTGGCGGCTTTCTTGTTTCAGCCGGCAGGTCTCCTAAACAGGAGCAGAAAGCCGTGTTGACCACCACAGACGATCTTCGGGTCACCGAAATCAAGGAACTGAGTACGCCGGAAGAGGTGATGCGGGAGATACCGCGCACGCTGACGGCGACGCGCACCGTTGCCGCCTCGCGCAACGCCATCCATTCCATATTGACCGGCACGGATGACCGGCTGGTGGTCGTCGTCGGCCCCTGTTCGATCCACGATCCGGTCGCCGCCATGGATTACGCCAGCCGTCTGGCGGCGCTGCGCGAGGCCCTGGCGGACCGACTGGAGATCGTCATGCGCGTCTATTTCGAGAAGCCGCGCACGACCGTTGGCTGGAAGGGCCTGATCAACGATCCCGACCTCGACGGCAGCTTCAACATCGACAAGGGGCTGCGAATGGCCCGCAACGTGCTCTCGGCCGTCAACAATCTCGGCCTGCCGGCGGCGACCGAATTCCTCGACATGACCACCCCGCAATACATTGCCGACCTTGTCGCCTGGGGTGCGATCGGCGCGCGCACGACAGAGAGCCAGATCCATCGCGAACTCGCATCGGGTCTCTCCTGCCCGGTCGGCTTCAAGAACGGCACCGACGGCAATTTGCGCATCGCCGCCGAGGCGGTGAAATCCGCCGCCCAGCCGCATCATTTCATGGCGGTGACCAAGGGCGGGCGCAGCGCCATTGCGACGACCACCGGCAATGAGGATTGTCACGTCATCCTGCGCGGCGGCATTCAGCCCAATTATGACGCGGCGAGCGTCGCGGCGGCCTCGGCGGAACTCGGCCGGATCGGCGTGGCACCAAGGCTGATGATCGATGTCAGCCATGCCAACAGCTCGAAGAAGCCGGAGAACCAGCCGAAGGTGGCGGCCGACGTGGCGGGCCAGGTCGCGGCGGGCGACGAGCGCATCATCGGCGTCATGATCGAGAGCAATCTCGTCGCCGGCCGCCAGGACGTCGTGCCCGGCAAGCCGCTCGTCTATGGCCAGAGCATCACCGATGGCTGCATCGACTGGGCAACCACCGAGACCGTGCTGCACGGTCTTGCCGGCGCCGTCGAGTGGCGCCGCTCGGCGCGCCGCGCCATGCTGGACAGCCGCCAGGGAGCCGCCTGACGCTGTTGAAACAGCCGCGCCGGAACCGGCGCGGCTGCTGCTATCGCACGTCGATCCAGCGCTGTTCCTCGAACGAGCGCGCCATCGCATGCACGGTTCGCTCAATCTCAAGGCCTTCGTCGAAGTCGATGATCCGCGCCGGCTTGCCGGCGAGCCGGGTCAAAAGTTCGCGGCATTCGATGATCTTGAGGTCGTTGAAGCCGAGGCCGTGGCCGGGCGCCGGCAGGAAGGCGTCGTAGGGCTTGTGGTGCGGCGCCACCAGAATGGTGCGGTAGCCCTGCTCGGTCGGCCGGTCGGCGGTGAGGTAGAGCTGGAACTCGTTGAACCGCTCCTGATCGTAGAGGATCGAGCCTTTGGAGCCGAAGATCTGGATGGCGATGCGGCCCTTGCGGCCCCAGGCCGAACGGTTGACCAGCAGCGTGCCGGCGACGCCGTTTTCGAGATGCATGAGCACGCTGGCGATGTCGTAGGTCTCGACGGCGCGGCGCCCGCCCGAGGCCAGTTTGCGGTCGGCATAGGGCTTGGCCATGTCGCACATGACGCGACCGACACGGCCGAACAGCACATTGACCAGGGACAGCGGATGCACGGCAAAATCGTCTAGCGCGCCATAGCCGGAAGCCGCCTCGTGCTTCCAGAAGAACGGCGCTTCGGGGTCGGCCATGAAATCCTCGTCCATCTCGATGCGCAGATGGTTGACCTCGCCGATGATCTTCTCGTCGAGCAACGCACCGATGTGACGGATGGCGGGGTTCTGGATGTAGTTGTAGCCGAGCGCGGCCACCTTGCCGGATTTCTTCGCCGCCGCGGCCATGGCTTGCGCCTCGGCGAAGCCCGGCGCCATCGGCTTTTCGCACCACAGATGCTTGCCGGCCTCGAGGATGGCGATGGCCATTTCCGGGTGGAACTGGTTGGGCGTGGTCAGCGAGACGACATCGACCTCGGGGTCGTTGACGACGGCGCGCCAGTCGCCGGAGCCTTTGGCGAAGCCGAATTCGGCGGCGCGGCGTTTGGCGAGATCCGCATCGACCTCGCCCAGATGCACCAGCCTTGGCTTGGCGACTTCGGGAAAGACGGTGCCGACCGCGCTCCAGGCAATCGCATGGCACTTGCCCATGAAGCCCGTACCGATAAGACCGACTCCGACCATCTCTGCAATCTCCACTATGGGGAAAATAGTGTGGATGAATTAGTCCATTTTGCTCGCAAATGGAACGTGTGACTCATTTTTTATGGCCTTCTTGCACAGTCTCGCTATGATGTGCACAGAGGGGGCGTCGACAGATGGGCCTGGGCGGAGCGACGATGGACGAACGGGTGCCCCGCGATTTCGAGACGCTGCGGGCAACGATCCTGGAGCGGCGCCAGAGCCTGCCCAAGCGTATCGCGCAGATCGCCGCCTATGCGCTCGACAATCCCGACGATATCGCCTTCGGCACCGCCGCCAGCATCGCCGCTTCCGCCGGCGTTCAGCCTTCGACGCTGATCCGTTTTGCCCAGCAACTCGGCTTCGACGGCTTCACCAGCCTGCAGCAGGTGTTTCGCGAGCGCCTGCGCGAGCGCAATTCCTCCTATGACGAAAGGCTGGCAGCGCTGCGCGCCAAGGCCGAGGAGGGTGCCGGCCACCGGGCGATTTTCGACGGTTTCGTCGCCGCCGCCAGCACTTCGCTCAGCGACATTTCGCGCACGCTCAACGAACCGCATTTCGAAGAGGCGATCGCTCTGCTGGCCAAGGCCGAGACCATCTATGTGCTGGCCAAGCGCCGTTCCTATCCGGTCGCGTCCTACATCGCCTACGCGCTGGGCAAGCTGAAGATCCGCAACCAGCTGATCGAATCGGCCGCCGGCCTGAACGCCGAGATGGTCGGCTTTGCCACGCCGAACGACGCCGTCATTGCCATCAGCTTCTCGCCCTATGCTCCGGCGACCATCGAGGAGACGCGAGCCATCTCCGAGCAGGGCGTGCCGATCGTGGCCATAACCGACAGCTCGTTCTCGCCGCTCGCCCAGTTCGCCAAGGTCTGGTTCGAGGTCGCCGAGGCCGATTTCGCCGGCTTCCGCTCGCTGTCGGCGACGATGGCACTGGCCATGGCGCTGACCGTTGCGGTTGGCGAGAAGCGGCGCGATACGGGCCGCAAGCGCAAAGTCTAGAGCAATTCCAGGAAAAGTGCTTAGCGGTTTTCCGTCCGGAATTGCGTAAAAACAAATACTTAAATGACCTCTACGGCCGCTTCGCCTCCTGCCACCAGGCGCGCCGCGTCGCGCGCAGGCGGCGACCCGAACTGACGGGCATACTCCCGGCTGAACTGGGAAGCGCTCTCATAGCCGACGGCGAAGGCGATTTGTGCCACGTTGCCTGGCTGGGCGACCAGCAGATGGCGGGCCTCCAGCAGCCGGATCTGTTTTTGATACTGGATCGGGCTCATGGCCGTCGCCGCCTTGAAGTGCCGGTAAAATGCAGCGCTGCTCATATGGGCAATTTCGGCCAGATCTGCGACCCGGATTGACTGATGGCAATGCGTCCGGATCCAGGCGATCGCCTGGCCGATCCGGGCCAGATGGCCATCGGTGCGCGCAAGCTGGCGAAGCTTCCCACCTTGCGGGCCTTGCAGCAGCCGAAACAACATCTCGCGTTCGAGCATCGCCGCCAGCACGGGGATCTCCGCTGGCCGGTCAAGCAGCCGCATCATTCGACGCAACGCATCGAGCAGGTCGTCATTGACGGGAGAGGTGGAAAAACTGTCGCCGCCGAGGGCCGGCTCGTGCTCGACGAGGAGCGCGGCGACTGCCTGCAGGTCAAGGGTGAAGCCGACGGCCAGGTAGGGACGCCCGGCGCTCGCTTCGACGATCTGGCTGATGGTCGGCGTCTCGACAGTGTAGATGAAATAGCTGGCGGGATTGTAGCGAAGGGCCTGGTCGCCGATCAGAACCGTTTTCGCGCCCTGCAGCACGAACAAGATCCCCGACCCCCACACGCCCGCCATTGGCGCCGTGGTGACTTCGCTGCGGCCGATCGAAACGCGAGGGATCGCCGTTGCTGTTCGTCGCCCGCACGCATGGCGGCCGGCGATATCGATCAGCTCCCGTAATGCCTCGCTCATGGCGCCAGCATCGCGCATCCACACATACCGCGCAACCCGCATGAGAGGATTAGGCAAGAGCGGGAGAGGTTTCGGCGCGCGGCGGTTCCTGTGCCGCGCCATCTTCGGGTCTTCGATATGGATAGATGGAGACCCCAAAATGACGACATCGAAAAGCGCTGTGGTGACCGGCGCCAACAAGGGCATCGGCCGCGAAATCGTCCGGCGGCTGGCGACGATGGGCTACAGGGTGTGGCTCGGCGCCAGAGATGCCGAACGTGGTATGGCAGCGGCGCAGGCATTGCGCGCCGAAGGCCTGGACGTTCGATGGCTCGAGCTGGACGTGACACGGGACGAAAGCGTAGCGGCTGCCGCCAAAACCGTCGGTGCGGAAAGCGCCTACCTTGACGTTCTGGTGAACAATGCCGGTGTCGCCATCAATTACGAGCTGCCGCCGAGCCAGCAGCATCTTGCCGATATCCGGGCCACCTATGACGTCAACGTCTTCGGACCGATCCGCGTGACACAGGCCTTCCTGCCGCTGCTGCTTGCAGCGCCCGCCGCCCGCATCGTCATGGTGAGCAGCTCCACGGGATCCATCGGCCGCGCGCTCGACTCCGGCACCCCGAACCATTCGGTCAACATGATGGGTTACGGCAGCTCCAAGACGGCCCTCAACGCCATCACCGTGGCCTTCGCCCGGGAACTCGCGCCGCAAGGCATCAAGGTCAATGCCGCGGCGCCCGGCTACACCGCCACCGACCTGAATGGGCATAGAGGCCACCGCACCGTGCAGCAGGCGGCTGAGATCGTCATACGCCTGGCGACCCTGGATGCCGATGGCCCGAATGCCGGGTTTTTCAACGACGATGGTCCGCTTCCCTGGTGAATGGAGCCAAACCTGCCTCGCACCGATTTGGCGGCACTTTCCAGCAAAGGAATGCTCATTCCATCTTGACTATGGATTGGAATTATTATTTCATATTGACGGCGCCACGCTGCCGCTCGCACGTGTACCCCAAAATGAAGTTGCTCAAGACAACAAGGCCGATGGGAGGTTCCAATGGGCGAAGCCGTGGAAGCGAGACAGACACCGCTCGACGTCATCACCATCGGCCGTGCGTCGGTCGATCTCTATGGCCAGCAGACCGGCTCGCGGCTGGAGGACATCACCTCCTTCGCCAAGTCGGTTGGCGGCTGCCCGGCCAATATCTCGGTCGGCACGGCCAGGCTCGGCCTGCGCTCGGCGCTGCTCACCCGCGTCGGCGACGAGCAGATGGGCCGTTTCATCCGCGAACAGCTCAGGCGTGAAGGCGTCTCGGTCGACGGCCTCAAGACCGACAGGGATAGGCTGACCGCGCTGGTGCTCCTGTCGGTTGAGGCGGAGGGCGTCTCGCCGATGATCTTCTATCGCTCCGACTGCGCCGACATGGCGCTGGCGGAGGAGGACATCGACGAGGCCTTTATCGCCTCGGCGCGCTCCGTCGTCGTCACCGGCACGCATTTTTCGCGGCCCAACAGCGACGCCGCCCAGCGCAAGGCGATCCGCATCATGAAAGCCAAGGGCGGCAAGGTGGTGTTCGACATCGACTACCGCCCCAACCTCTGGGGTCTCGCCGGCCATGCCGAAGGCTTTGAGCGCTATGTCAAATCCGACCGCGTCTCGGCGCAGTTGAAGACCGTGCTGCCCGATTGCGATCTCATCGTCGGCACCGAAGAAGAGATCATGATCGCGTCCGGCGCCGACGATTGCCTGAGCGCGCTGAAGACCATCCGCTCGCTGTCCAAGGCCACCATCGTGCTGAAGCGCGGCGCCATGGGCTGCATCGTCTATGACGGGCCGATCAGCGACGATCTCGAGGACGGCGTCGTCGGCAAGGGCTTCCCGATCGAGGTCTATAACGTGCTCGGCGCCGGCGATGCCTTCATGTCGGGCTTCCTGCGCGGCTGGCTCGGCGGCGAGAACCTTGCCACGGCGGCGACCTGGGCCAATGCCTGCGGCGCCTTCGCCGTGTCGCGCCTGCTCTGCGCGCCGGAATATCCGACCTTCGAGGAGCTGCAATTCTTCCTCAAGCACGGCAGCAAGCATCTGGCGCTGCGCAAGGACGAGGCGATCAACCACATCCATTGGGCGACGACCCGCCGGCGCGACATTCCTTCGCTGATGGCGCTGGCCTGCGACCACCGCGTCCAACTCGAGGATGTGGCGGCAAAGGTTGGCGCCGATGTCGCGCGCATCGAGGATTTCAAGGTGCTGACGGTCAAGGCGGCCGCCAAGGTTGCCGCTGGCCGCAGCGGCTACGGCATGCTGCTCGACGAGAAATTTGGCCGCGACGCCATGTTCGAGTTCGCCCGCCATCCCTTCGCCTGGCTCGGCCGTCCCGTCGAACTGCCGGGCTCGCGGCCGCTTCGCTTCGAATTCTCGCAGGACATCGGCTCGCAACTGGTCGAATGGCCGGTCGAGCACTGCATCAAGTGCCTGTGCTTCTACCATCCCGACGATCCCGAGGCGCTGAAGACGGAGCAGCAGCAGAAGCTCCGAGCGCTGTTCGAGGCCGCGCGGAAGGTAGGCCGAGAACTTCTCGTCGAGATCATCGCCGGCAAGCACGGCAAGCTCGACGACACGACGATCCCGCGCGCGCTGGAGGAACTCTATGCGCTCGGCATCAAGCCGGACTGGTGGAAGCTTGAACCGCAGGCTTCGGCAAATGCCTGGGCGAAGATCGAGGCGGTGATCGTCAGGAACGATCCATGGTGCCGCGGCGTCGTGCTGCTCGGGCTGGAAGCGCCGCAGGACGAGTTGGAGGCGGCCTTCGCCGCCACCGCTAAGGCGCCCATCGTCAAAGGCTTTGCCGTCGGTCGCACGATCTTCGTCAACGCCGCCGAACAATGGCTTGCCGGCAGGATGTCGGATGACGAAGCGGTGGCCGACATGGCATCGCGCTTCGAGCAATTGACCGAGGCATGGCTTGCCGCGCGCGGCCGCAAGGCCGCATAAGAAGACGGAAAGCCGGAGGAAACGACATGACCAAGACCGTTCGCCTGACGATGGCGCAGGCTGTGACCCGCTTTCTGTCCCGCCAGATGACCGAGATCGACGGCAAGAAGGTTCAGATCTTCGGCGGCGTCTGGGCGATCTTCGGCCACGGTAATGTCGCCGGCATCGGCGAGGCGCTTTATCAGGTGCGCGACGACCTGCCGACCTTCCGCGCCCACAATGAGCAGGCGATGGCGCATGCGGCGATCGCCTATGCCAAGGCCAATTTCCGCCGCCGCTTCATGGCGGCGACCTCTTCGATCGGCCCCGGCGCGCTCAACATGGTGACGGCGGCAGCACTTGCGCATGTAAACAGACTGCCCGTCCTGTTCTTGCCCGGCGATGTCTTCGCCAACCGCTTGCCGGATCCGGTGCTGCAGCAGGCCGAGGATTTTTCCGACGGCACGGCGACGGTCAACGACTGCTTCCGCGCCGTCTCGCGCTATTTCGACCGCATCACCCGTCCCGAGCAGATCATCCCGGCGCTCAACCGCGCCATGCAGGTGCTGACCGATCCGGCCGAATGCGGGCCGGTGACGCTGTCGCTCTGCCAGGACGTGCAGGCCGAGGCCTATGATTATCCTGAAAACTTCTTTGCCGAGCGCGTCTGGACGCCGCGCAGGGTGCGCCCCGATCGCCAGGAACTGGCGGCCGCGGTGGCAGCGCTCAAGGGCGCGAAAAAGCCGCTGGTGATCGCCGGCGGCGGCGTGCTCTATTCGCAGGCGTCCGGAGAATTGGCGAAGCTGGTGCAGGGCGCCGGCATTCCGGTCTGCGAGACGCAAGGCGGCAAATCCTCGCTGCCGGACGATCATCCGCTCAACATGGCCGCGGTCGGCGTTACCGGCACTTCGGCCGCCAACCGGCTGGCGGAAGAGGCCGACGTGGTGCTCGCCGTCGGCACCAGGCTGCAGGATTTCACCACCGGTTCCTGGGCGCTGTTCAAGAATTCCGGCCGGACCATCATCGGCCTGAACAGCCAGCCTTTCGATGCCGGCAAGCACTGGGCACTGCCGTTGGTCGCCGACGCAGCGGAAGGGCTCTCCGAACTCGCTGCCGCGCTGAAGGGCTGGAAGGCGCCTGCCGCCTGGACCGACAATGCGATCAAGGGCAAGACGGACTGGCAGGCCGATGCCGCCAAGGTGACGGCCTCGACCAATGCCGCCTATCCGTCCGACGCGCAGGTGATCGGCGCCGTGCAGCGCACGATGGGCGCCAGTGTGACCCTGCTGCATGCCGCCGGCGGTCTGCCCGGCGAGTTGCACAAGCTCTGGCAGGCCGGCGCGCCCGGCTCCTACCATGCCGAATATGGCTTCTCGACCATGGGCTACGAGATCGCCGGCGGGCTCGGCGTCAAGATGGCCAAGCCCGACGAGGAGGTCGTCGTAATGATCGGCGACGGCTCCTATCTGATGCTCAATTCCGAGATCGCGACCTCGGTCATGCTCGGCCTCAAGCTGGTAATCGTGCTGCTCGATAATAGAGGCTATGGCTGCATCAACCGGCTGCAGATGGCGACCGGCGGCGCCAACTTCAACAATCTCTTGAAGGACTCGCGCCACGAGATCCTGCCCGACATCGACTTCGCCGCGCATGCGGCAAGCCTCGGCGCCATCGCCGAGAAAGTGTCGTCGATCGCCGGGCTTGAAACCGCGCTAGAGCAGGCGAAGAAGAACGCCCGTACCACGGTTCTTGTCATCGACACCGACCCGCTGGTGTCGACCGATGCCGGCGGCCACTGGTGGGACGTCGCTGTGCCGGAAGTCTCGGCACGGCCGCAGGTGAACGCCGCGCGCAAGAAATACGAGGAAGCCTTGAGCGAGCGGCAGGCTTGAGCCCGCCGCTCATAAAAACCTGAGGTCGCCTTGCAACGATCTGACATTGGAGTGACGACTTGAGAGCCAAACTGGGCATGTCCCCCATCGCGTGGTGGAACGACGATCTTGCTGAACTCAGCGATGACGTGTCGCTGGAGGAGTGCCTGGCGCAGTCGCGCTCGGCCGGCTTCACCGGCATGGAGATGGGCCGCCGCTTCCCCAACGACCCCAAGGTGATGCTGCCGATCCTGAAGGAAGCCGACGTCACGCTGTGCGGCGGCTGGTTCTCCGGCACGCTGGTCGATGAGGAGATGGCGAGGAACAAGGATCGCATCCAGCCGATGATCGATCTGTTCAAGGCGGTGAACGCGCCTTGCATCGTCTATGGCGAGGTCGGCCGTTCCATCCAGGGCGACCGCTCGAAGCCACTCGCCACCAAGCCCAAACTTTCCGGCGACGAGATGAAGGCCTACGCCCGGCGGCTGACCGAATTCGGCGAATGGTGTGCCGAGAAAGGCATGCCGCTGTCCTATCATCACCACATGGCGGCGGTCGTCGAGACCGAGCCGGAACTCGACGCCTTCATGCGCCATTCCGGCGAAGGCATTCCGCTGCTGCTCGACGCGGGTCATTTGGCCTTTGCCGGCGGCGACGTGCTGCGCGCCATCGACAATCATCACAAGCGCGTCAACCATGTTCACGTCAAGGACGTACGCATGGGCGTGATCGACAGTCTCGACCGCACCAGGCAGTCCTTTCTCGACGCCGTGGCGCTCGGTGCCTTCACCGTGCCCGGCGACGGCTCGCTGGATTTCGGCGCTATCGTGCAGAGGCTGGCGGATCATGGCTATGAGGGCTGGTTCGTTGTCGAGGCCGAGCAGGATCCAAAGAAGAATCCGCCGCTCAAAATGGCCCAGGTCGGCTACAAGGAGCTGATGCGGGTGATGACGGCTTCGGGGTACACGGTCGAGACGCAAGGCTTCCCCAACGCATGAACGCTGGATTTGCCGTGACCGGCGGCCTATCCGAGGTCCGGTTGGTGAAATCCGGATTGGCCCGATGAAAGATAATGAGCACCCGTTCTTCCGGCCGCTGTGGCGGCGCGTTGCCATCGTCGCGGTCTGCCTGATCTGGTCGGCAATCGAGTTCGCCTCCGGCACGCCATTCTGGGGCGTGATCGCGCTCGGCTTCGCTGGCTACGCCGTCTGGCAGTTCTTCTACCTCTACAAGCCAGCCGAAGAGGGCAAGGCACCGACCGAGCCCGAACCGAAGGAGTAACCCAGATGTCGAAGCTGCTCGTCAAAGCCAACAAGGGCCATGGCCGCGTCGCCCATGTGACGCCGAAAAATGCCGGCTGGACCTATGTCGGTTTCGATCTGCATCGGCTGAAGCCCGGTGAAAGCGCGTCCGGTGAAACCACAGATCGCGAAGTCTGCCTGGTCTTCGTCACCGGCAAGGGCAAGGCAAGCGTCGGTGGCAAGGATCTTGGCCTGCTCGGCCAGCGCATGTCGCCCTTCGACGGCAAGCCGTGGTCGGTCTACATGCCCGAGGGGTCGGACTGGTCGGTCACCGCCGACACCGATCTCGAGCTTGCCGTCTGCTCGGCGCCGGGGCTTGGCGGCGGCCTGCCGGTTCGCGTCATCGCGCCCGACGATCTTGGCCAGGAAACCCGCGGCAAGGGCACCAACACGCGTTACGTCACCAACATCCTGCCGGAAGGCAAGCCGGCCGATTCGCTGCTGGTGGTCGAGGTCATCACGCCGGGTGGTCACACCTCGAGCTATCCGCCGCACAAGCACGACCAGGACAATCTGCCGGCGGAGTCTTATCTCGAGGAGACCTACTATCACCGCCTCAACCCACCGCAGGGCTTTGCCTTCCAGCGCGTTTACACCGATCCCGACACAGACGGCGCGCGTGCGCTGGACGAGGCGATGGCGATCGAGGATGGCGATGTCGTGCTGGTGCCCAAGGGCTATCACCCTTGCGCAGCTTGCCATGGCTACGACCTCTATTATCTCAATGTCATGGCCGGGCCGAAGCGCACCTGGAAATTCCACAACGCGCCCGAGCACGAATGGCTGATGAAGGCGTGATCCAGAATTTGTTGGTCCAGCACGGAAAAATCGTCGGCTAAGGACCCCGCTGGGTCGATTTGCCATCGAAAACTCTTCAAAGCTTCGTCAATCCGTCATGGAAATCACCTATGGCAGCGGGCTGACGAGGTTTTCTCATGCGCTACGCCATTTACTTCACTCCCAGGCAGGACGAGCCGCTGGCGCGGATCGCCGCCAACTGGCTTGGCCGCGATCCGTTCGGCGCCGCGACCCGGCCGGTCGAGGCCGTCGGTGAATTGTCGGCGGCGGAAGTCGCCTTCCATACGGCGTCGGCGCGGCGCTACGGCTTCCATGCGACACTGAAGGCGCCCTTCCAGCTGGCGCCGAACGAGACGGAAGCCTCGCTGCGCGCGGCACTCGACAGCTTCGCCGAAGCGACCATGCCGGTCACCATTCCACGCCTCGTCGTCGGCCAGATCGACGGCTTTTTCGCGCTCGTGCCGGAAGCGCCGCTGCCGGCGCTCAACCGTTTTGCGGATGACGTTGTGCTCGGCTTCGACCGCTTCCGCGCGCCGCTGACCGAGGCTGAGATCGAACGCCGCAGCCCCGATTCGCTGAAGCCGGCCGAATTCCGCAACCTCTGCCAGTGGGGCTACCCCTACGTCTTCGAGACCTTTCGCTTCCACATGACGCTGTCCGGCCGCGCCGCGTCACAGGAAAGCCCTCGTCTGCGCGCAGCAATAGACAGCCTGTTCGCGGAGGTGCTGCTGCGGCCGGTGCCCGTCGATGCGCTTACGCTGTTTGTCGAAACCGAACCGGGCGCGCCGTTCATGGTGCTTTCCCATCACGCGCTCGGGCGTCGCCCGGCCAGAAAAACTGCCTGAGATCAAGGACTGCCTGAAATGACCGCCGAGACCGTTCTCACCAACGCCCGCATCGTGCTTGCCGACGAGATCGTCGAGGGCTCGCTCGTGCTGCGCGACGGCCTGATTGCCGCCATCGATCCCGGCGCCGCCCGCACCGGCGAGGACATGGGCGGCGACTACGTGATCCCCGGCCTGGTCGAACTCCACACCGACCATCTCGAGGGCCACTACGCGCCGCGGCCGAAAGTGCGCTGGAACCCGATCGCCGCCGTGCTTGCCCATGACGCGCAGGTGGCGACCGCCGGCATCACCACCGTGTTCGACGCCTTGCGCGTCGGCATGGACGAGGATGCCGACCTGAACTCCGCCGACATCCGCAAGCTGGCCGATGCGATCGAGGATAGCGTCGAGCAGGACCGGCTGCGGGCTGATCACTTCATCCATCTGCGCTGCGAAGTTTCGGCACCCGATTGCCTGAGGGCCTTCGCCAATTTCGAGACCGATAAGCGGGTGAAGCTGGCTTCGCTGATGGATCATGCGCCGGGACAGCGCCAGTTCGTCAATCTCGAGACCTATGCCTATTATTACCAGCGCAAGCTGAAGCTGACGGATCGCGCCTTTCAGAAGTTCTGCGAGAAGCGCATGGCGGAATCGGCCATGAACTCCGGTCCCAACCGCGTCTTCATCGCCGCCGCCTGCCATGAGCGCGGCATCGTGCTGGCGAGCCACGACGACGCCACCTCGGGCCATGTCGAGGCGGCGATCGAGCAGGGCGTGCGCGTTGCCGAATTCCCGACCACCGAGGAAGCGGCACGGACCTCGAAAGCGGCCGGGCTCGGCGTGCTGATGGGCGCGCCCAACGTCATGCGCGGCGCCTCGCATTCGGGCAACGTCTCGGCCCGCACGCTCGCCGGCGACGGCCTGCTCGACATATTGTCGTCGGATTACATTCCTTTCAGCCTGATCCAGTCGGCCTTCTTCCTCGGCGATGTCGTCGAGGGCATTTCGCTGCCGCAGGCGGTGGCCATGGTGTCGAAGAACCCGGCCGAGGCGGTCGGCCTCAGCGATCGCGGCGTCATCGAACAGGGCCGGCGCGCCGACCTGGTGCGCGTGCGCGTCGACGACCATGTGCCGGTCGTCCGCACCGTCTGGCGCCAGGGGCGCCGGGTCGCATGATGGTCTCGGCATTGATCGAACGCGAACTCTCCACCGACACCTTTCCGATCCGCCACGGCGTTTTTGTCGCCGTGGTCGGACCGAGCGGCGCCGGCAAAGACACGGTGATCGGCTTTGCCAAGGCGCGTTTCGCCGATGAGAGCCGGCTGGAGTTCGTGCGCCGGGTCATCACAAGGCCGAGCGATGCGGCGAGCGAGGACCACGACACGCTGGCCGACGCGGCCTTTGCCGAAGCCGAGGCCGACGGCGCCTTCGCCATTGCCTGGGAGGCGCATGGCCTGCGCTATGGCATTCCGGCCGATGTCGACTGGTCGGTCGCCAACGGCCAGGTCGCCGTCGCCAACGTGTCGCGCGGCATCATTCCGGTGTTGCGCGACCGCTACGCCAATCTGGCCGTCGTCGAGATCACCGCCACGCCGGAAATCCTCGCCGAGCGGTTGGCCATGCGCGGCCGCGAATCGCGCGGCGAGGTGCTGGCCCGCCTGGCGCGCAGCACATCGGTTGCGCTGTCCGGCCCCGACGTTACCTCGATCGACAACAGCGGCGCCCGCGAAGTGGCAGGCGAACGCTTCGCCGAAGTGCTGCGCAAGGCGATGGCGTTCTCCGACCTGTCGAGCATGATCTAGGACGCCTTTTTGCCTTCTCCCCTTGTGGGAGAAGGTGGATCGGCGCGCAGCGTCGAGACGGAAGAGGGGTGTTGGAGGAAACGCGGCGCGAGAAAATTGAAGGATCTTAATCGCTTACCTCTTCGAGGTGGCGATCCTTCCAACACCCCTCATCCGACCTCGCTTCGCGAGGCCACCTTCTCCCACAAGGGGAGAAGGGAGAGACAAGCAGCTACTCCGCCGGCGCGCCCGCCACGTTCTTGCGCGTGGCGTCGATCATCTGCCGCCGTGCCCGGAACACGCCCCATTGCTGGTCGACCAGCACGCCGATCAGGATCACCCCGCCCATCACCGCGAAGTTGAGTGAGGAGGGGATGCCGAGCAGATTGACGAGGTTCTGCAATTCCTGCAGCAGCACCGTGCCGAGGATGACGCCGATCAACGAGCCTTCGCCGCCGCGCAGCGAGAAGCCGCCGAGCACGGCCGCCGCAATGGCGTAGAGCTCGTAGAACTGCCCGTGGCTGGCCGGCGAGATCGAGCGCGTGTACATGGCGAAATAGATCGCCGACAGCGCCGTCAGCACGCCGCAGATGACGTAGGCCGCCATCACCACGCGCCCCGTGCGGATACCGGAATATTTCGCCGCTTCCTCGTTCTTGCCGATGGCGTAGAGATAGCGCCCGAACACCGAGCGGTGCAGCACCACCCACATCACGACTGAGATGACGATCAGCGCGATGAAGCTGTTCGGCACGCCGTAGCTGCGGCCGGCGGTAAGGAATTCAAGGTCCGGAAAATTCTGGCCGAAGCCGAAGCCAGCCGTGCCGTCGGCGGTGTAGAAGCGCGCCACGCCGCGATAGATCAGCAAGCCGCAGAGCGTCACCACGAAGGGCTGCAGCTTCAGCCGCGTGATCAGCCAGCCATGCACCAGGCCGATGACGGCGCCGAGCGCAATGATCAGCACGAAGGCCAGCGGCCAATCCATCCCGCGCACGGCGATGAAGTCGATGAACAGAGTCCCGAGCAGCGCAACCACCGATCCCACAGACAATTCGATGCCGCCGGTGATGATGACGAAGGCCTGGCCGATCGACAGAATGCCGAACAGGCCGATCAGGTTCGAGGTGTTGGCAAGGTTGATCGGCAAGAGGAAGCGCGGATTGATGATCGCCACCACCGTTCCCACCACCAGGATGAGGATCAGCAGGCCGAGGTCTTTTTTGCTCATCGTCTTCTCCCCAATGCCTGCCTGAGCAGGTTCCGCAAAAGTGTTCTACGGTCTTGCGACCAGAACCTGCGGCGAAACAAAATCTAGTTCGGCTTCTTGCCGACCGCGAGCAGCAGCACGTTTTCCTGGCTGAAATCGTCCTTGTCGAGAATGCCCGAGATCTGGCCCTCATGCATGACGGCGATACGGTCCGAGACGCCGATCACCTCCTCCATGTCGCTGGAGATCATCAGCACGGCGACGCCGGCATCGGCCAGCGCCCGCATCAGCCCGTAGATTTCCGCTTTGGCGCCGATATCGATGCCGCGCGTCGGCTCGTCGAGGATCATCACCTTCGGGTTCATCGCCAGCCACTTGCCCAGCACCACTTTCTGCTGGTTGCCGCCCGACAGCGTGCCGGTGCGGGTCGCGACCGATGGCGCCTTGATGCCGAGATTTGCTTTCTGCTTCTCGGCGGTGGCGACCTCGGCGCTGGCCGAGACCAGCGAGCGCCGTGCATGCGCCGGCAGATTGGGCAGTGAGATGTTCTGCGCGATCGACAGATCGAGCAGGATGCCGGTCAGCTTGCGGTCCTCGGGCACCAGGAAGATGCCGCTGGCCACCGCATCCGCCGCCGAGCCGAGCGCGAGTTCCTTGCCGTCCAGCTTGACGCTGCCGCCGAAGCGTTCGTCGATGCCGAACAGCACGCGCGCCAGTTCGGTGCGGCCGGAGCCGACCAGGCCTGCAAGGCCGAGGATTTCGCCATGCCTGACGTCGAGATCGACGGGACGGTCGGGATAGGCGCTGGTGCGCACTGCCTTGGCCGAAAGCGCCACGCCGCCCGGCGGGCGCGCCGATTCGGCAGCCTTCTCGCGTTCCTTCAGCATGCGGCCGATCATCAGCTTGACCATCTGGTCGTGGTTGATGGTGCTTTTCGGCAATGTGCCGGCGAGCATGCCGTCCCGCAGCACGACGACGCGGTCGGCGACGCGCTCGACCTCATGCAGCCGGTGCGAGATGAAGATGACGCTGATGCCCTCCGCCTTCAGCGCCTTGATGACATCGAGCAATTTGTCGGTTTCGGCGAGCGGCAGGCTGGATGTCGGCTCGTCGAGGATCACCAGCCGCGCCTTGATCGACAGCGCCTTGGCGATCTCGACCATCTGCTGCTGGGCAAGCGACAGCGATGCCACCGGCGCATCGGCCGAGAAATTGGCGCCGACCCGCTTCAGCAGCGGCGCCACCATGGTGCGCAGCTTGGTGCGGTCGACCAGCTTCAGCGGCCCGGCGCGCAGCGGCTCGCGGCCGAAGAAGATGTTGGCGGCAACATCGAGGTTTTCGAACAGATTGAGTTCCTGGTGGACGAAGGCGATGCCGGAGCCGAGGCTGGCCTCGACGGTGAGCCCCTCATGCGCGACGCCGTCGACGGTGATGGTGCCGGTGTCCGGCCTCGTCACGCCGCCGAGGATCTTCATCAGCGTCGATTTGCCGGCGCCGTTTTCGCCGACCAGTCCGATCACCTCGCCCGGCCTCACCTCCATCGAAAACCCGTCCAGCGCCACCACGCCGGGATAGGTCTTGCGCACGCTCTCCAGGCTCAGAAACGGAGCGACCGTGGATGCAACGATGGATGTGTCGGAATAATTCATCACGCCATGATTCATCGCGCTTGCCAGCAGCCGGTAGGCCCCAGAACGACCCCTTCAGCAGACTGACGGGCCTTCGCAGGCCCGTCAATACGAACGCCGGCTCAAGGCAGTCCCTTGAGCCGGCGCAATTGTTCTCGTCCTAGTTTCCGGACATCGCCTTGAGGTTGGCGGCGTAGGCGTCGACATCGTCCTTGCCGATGATCTTGGTCGGGATGATGATCAGCCCATCGGCCGGAACGCCCGACTTGTCGCCCTTGAGATAGGCGGCCATCAGCTTCATGCCCTGATAGGCCCATTCGAAGGGCTGCTGCACGACGGTGGCGGCCACGGTGCCTTCCTTGACGCCGCCCAGCGTGATCGGATCGTCGTCGAAGCCGACGACGGTGATCGAGCCGAGCTTGCCGGCGTCGCGCAGCGCTTCATAGATGCGCGGCGTGTTGTAGGAGTAGAAGCCGACCATGCAGGTGACGTCTGGGCTGGCAACCAGCGCGTCCTCGACATTCTTCTTGGCGCGGGCCTGGTCGATGTCGTCGCCGCGCACGTCGATCAGTTCGATCTTGGTGCCGGTGAGCCCGTCCTTCATGCCCTGGATGCGCTCCTTGGCGTTGTCGGCGCCGAGCAGGCCGACGAAGCCGAGACACTTGCCGCCGTTCGGCATGGCCTTCTTGGCGATCTCGGCCGCCTGCTTGCCGGCATCGACATTGGACGAGCCGATATAGGCAACGCGCTTGGTCTGCGGGGCGTCGCTGTCGGTGGTGAACAGCGCCGTTTCCGAAGCGATCTTGTTCAGCCCGTCGGTCGAGGTCTTCGGGTCTACGGCCGACACCATGATCGCCTTGACGCCTGCGGTCACCAGATCGTCCATCAGCCGCTGCTGGATGGCGACCGACGACTGCTCGGGATACTTCAGCTCGAGATTGTAGTCGGGCAGTTCGCCCTGCGCCTTCTTCACGCCGGCTTCCGCCGCCTTCCAGAAGTCGGACGCGCCGTTGACGACGAAGGCCAGCGTCGGCTTGTCGTCGGCGCGCGCGATTGCGCTCGCCGACAGGCCGAGAGCCAAGGCCGCGGCGGCGATGGATGCGGTACGGATCACAGATTTCATGTTCAACCTCCCTTTTGAAACTCATCGCTGATGTCTCGGCTGCGGCCCGGACGCCCTCCTCCTCGAGGGTCTGACAGCAAAAGAACGGCGCCAATCCAGCCGCGACCGAAACACTAGACACTCATTTGTCGTTCGTAAATAGTCCGATTTGTCTGACATTTTCGTGAGTGCGCGGCGGGCTTTTTTCCGGGGGCAATCCGGACGGGTGGCGCGCCACGCATCGGGTCTCGTCGCGACCGGTCCGAACCCGGATCGGTCACGACGAGTTGACAGTAGAACGCTTACGACTATTAGTAAATAGTATTAGTCATGGTGCTGGGAAGGACGCGTCGCGGGGCGGAGGAGGTCGGTGCCGCGGGGAACGTCAGGGAGGAAGGACGGCGGCGGCGCCATGGCTGCTGCTGCGCGAAAAGCATGAGAAAATCACCGTTTTTGCGGTCTCGACCAGTTGTTTTCGTCGCCATGCGGCGCTACTGGCACAGAACGCTTCGCGTATGATAATAGTTATAAGCGTGCATCTCCGATTAACGGGCCTGATTGAAACCGCCTTGCCGTCGATGCCGGCCTAACGGGGCCGGACTTTGGGAAACGATGCCGACATGAGCGAACCGACGGAACTGCGCGATCCCCCGGAGGCCTCCAGGCGTCGCAAGCCGTCCGCCAGAGGTCCCAAGGGTCGCGTCACCATGACCGACATCGCGAGAGCCGCCGGCTGCTCGCAGGCGACGGTGTCCTTCGTGCTCAACAATTCGCCGGGCATCCGGCTGTCGCAGCAGACGCGCGACCGGGTGATCGAGGCGGCGCGGACGCTCGGCTATGCCGCGCCGGCCTTCTCCGCCTTGCGTGCGCCCGTCACCCCGTTCGAGGGCTTGGACGGCGTCATTGGCTTTGCCGTCGACCAGCTCGCCACCAGTCCGGAAGCGGTGGTAGCCATCGAAGGCGCGCGCCAGGCCTCGTGGAATGCCGGCAATGTGCTCCTGGTGGCGCAGACCATGGGCGACGCCGTCATGGAGCCGAGGGCTATCCAGGCGCTCACCAGGCGCGGCATCTCGGCGCTGATCTACATGACCATCTTCACCCGCGAGATCACCGCGCCGGACTTCCTCTACAGCCTCGACATCCCGGTCATCCTGCTCAACTGCTATACGGCCGACTATGCCTTCCCCGCCGTGGTGCCCTCCGAGATCGCCGGCGGCCAGAGTTCGACCCGCCATCTGATCGGCCATGGCCACCGCCGCATCGCCACCATCACTGGCGAGCCGTGGATGCAGGCGGCGCAGGATAGGCTCAAGGGCTACCGCCGCGCGCTCGCCACCGCCGACATCCCCTTCGACCCGGAACTGGTGGTCGAGGGCGACTGGTCGGCCAGTGCGGGTTATGCAGCGACCGTCAAGCTGCTGGCGCTCAAGGATCGCCCGACCGCGATCTTCTGCCAGAACGACCGCACCGCCATCGGCTGCTACGAGGCGCTGAAGGAGGCCGGCCTGCACATCCCGCAGGATATTTCCGTGGTCGGCTACGACGACGAGGAAATCGCCCGCCACCTCTTCCCGCCGCTGACGACATCGATCTTGCCGCACATGGCGATGGGCCAATGGGCGATCGAGCAGCTGGAAGCGCCGCCTACGCCCGGACGAGGGCGGTATCCGATCACAAAGCTCGAATGCCCGCTGGTGGAGCGGGAGTCGGTGGCGGCTGTGGCGTCCGCATAATTCCGGTGACCCGACCCCATCGCAGGCCTATGCTGGCATCGCGTGCGATCCTCACTTGGGTACCGGAAAGACGCTCATGTGGCCGAACCGTCGTTTATGCGATCTGCTGAAGATCGAGCATCCGATCATCCAGGCCCCTAGGGCTGGTTCGGCGACGCCCGAGCTCGCCGCGGCAGTGAGCAATGCCGGCGGATTGGGATCGCTAGGCTGCGCATCGATGCCGCCGGATGGTCTGCATGAAGCGGTTCGCAAGGTCAGAGCGGGGACCAATCATCCGTTCAACCTAAATTTCTTCGCTCATCCGCAACCCCGCACGAGTGATGCCGTCCTGGCCCAGACCATGGACAGGCTGCGCCCTTACTACGAGGAGCTGTCTCTCGGCGCGCCGCCGGCAAGGCTGCCATCGCTGGGACCGGGCTTCGACGAGGCCAGGCTCGAACTCGTGCTCGAGGTCCGCTCACCTGTCGTCAGTTTCCACTTTGGCATACCGGACGCGACAGCGATCGGCCGGCTGAAGCAGGCCGGACTCGTGATCATCAGCACCGCGACGAACGTCGCCGAGGCGCGCAAGCGGCCGGCATCGACGCCGTCATCGCCCAGGGATGGGAAGCGGGCGGGCATCGCGGCTCTCACGTTCCGACCGATCCAGGTGACGGCGTGGGAACGATGGCGCTGGTTCCCCAAATCGTGGATGCCATCGATCTCCCGGTCATTGCCGCGGGAGGCATTGCCGACGGCCGAGGCATAGCGGCTGCTTTTGCCCTTGGCGCCAGCGGCGTGCAGATCGGCACCGGCTTTCTGTCCTGTGACGAGGCCGGCACGGATGCGCCGCGCCGCGCCCTGATCCGCTCCGCGACCGACATGGATACAATGGTCAGCAATGCCTTTTCCGGCCGCGCTGCACGGACGAAGCGCACGCGTTACGCCCTGGAGATGGAAGAGAGCCGAACGCGCCTGCCGGATTTCCCGCAAATGTATTCGCTCAGTGCGCCGCTCGGCGATGCCGGGCACGCAAAGGGGAATGGAGATTTCGATTTTCACCTGTACGGGCAAGCAGCAGCGCTGAACAAAGAGCTTCCGGCTGGGCAGTTGATGCGCACGCTTGTCGCCGAAACGAAGGCGATATTCGACGCCCTCTCGGCATAATGCGATGGCAGGACCGCGAGGCGGCCCGGTTCGAAACCGGCCTTCGCCTACCCACCGACCATCAGCTTGACGACTTCGTCGTGGTTGGTTTCCGAGATCTTGCGCTCGCCGGCCTGGACGCCGCGCCTGAGGATGACGATGCGGTCGGAGACGGCGAAAATGTCCTGCAGATTGTGCGAGATAAAGATCACGCCACGGCCTTGCGCCTTGAGCTGGTGGATCAGCGAAATCACCTTGCGCTGCTCGGGCACGCCAAGGGCTGCGGTCGGTTCGTCCATGATCAGGATCTGCGCGTCCCAATAGACGGCGCGGCCGATGGCGACGGCCTGGCGTTGACCGCCGGAGAAATTGCTGACCGGCGCATCGAGCCGGCTGACATGGAAATCGAGCCGCCCCATCGTCTGCTTGGCGGCAACCGCCATCGCCTTGCGGTCGAGCACCGGCAGGAAGCCGAAGGCTTTACGCATCGGTTCGCGGCCAAGGAAGATGTTGGCGCCGATCGACAGATTGTCGGCCAGCGCCAGGTCCTGGTAGATGGTCTCGATGCCCTTCTCACGCGCCTCCTGCGGCGTCGAAAAGCTCACCGGCTGGCCCCTGAGCAGGATCTCGCCGCCGGTCGGCTGGAAGACGCCGGAAATCGCCTTGATCAGCGTCGTCTTGCCGGCGCCGTTGTCGCCGGCCAGCGCCACCACTTCGCCCGGCCGCACGACCATGGAGAAATCGTTCAAGGCGCGGACGGCTCCAAAATGCTTGGAAAGGTTGCGGACCTCCAGCAGGGGCGTGGTCTGTTCCTGACTATTCATCCTGGCGGGCTCCACTGAACCGGCGTTGCGCCTGGTCGATAAGGACGGAAATGATGATGACGAGGCCGACGGCGATGAACTGCCAGAACGGCTCGACATTGACGAAGACCAGCCCGTACTGGATGACCGCGATCACCAGCGCGCCGGCGACGGTGCCGAAGATGGTGCCGGAGCCGCCGAACAGGCTGGCGCCGCCGATGACGACGGCAGCCACGCTGTCGAGCAGCAAGGGTTCGCCGGCCTGCGCCGCGCCCGCGGTGAAGCGCGCCGCGTAGAGCGCGCCGCCGAGGCCGGCGCACATCGCCGACAGCACATAGAGGCGAAGGATGTGCCCCCTGATGTCGATGCCGGCACGGCTCGCCGCCTGCACATTGGCGCCGATGGCGTAATTGTGCTGGCCGAACCGGGTCTGGCTCAGGATGTAGTGCATCACCACGACGAAGACGGCGGTGATCATGACAAGATAGGGCACGCCGTGGAACTTGCCGTTGCCGAGCAGCGCGAACCAGGAATTCTGCACCGGCACCGTCGTGCCGCCAGCAAGGAGATAGGCGGCACCGCGCGCCACGCCGAACATGCCGAGCGTGCCGATGAAGGGCGGAATTCTCAGCCGCGAGATCAGCAGGCCGTTGATGATACCCGGCACGCCGGCAACGATCACGGCAGCCAGAATACCTGCCAGCATGGCCAGTGGCAGCGGGATGGCGGCTCCCGCCATGTTCGTGGCATGGGCGGCGACGACGGCCGCAAGGCCCATGATGAAGCCGAGCGAGAGGTCGATGCCGCCCGAAATGATGACGAAGGTCTGGCCGGTCGCAAGCAGCAGCGGCGCCACGGCAAAGATCGCTATGGATTGCACGTTGAACGGGTTGAGAACGAAGGTGGCGCCGAAGGCGAGCCGCGACCAGACCTCGAAACAGATGATCAGGCCGGCGAGGAACAGCCAGGCACGTCCATCGGCGATACGTGCGATCAGGCTTCTTGTGGGATCACCGTGGTCCGCCTGGGGGGCAACATGCGTTTCACCGCTTGATGATGTTGAGGTCATGAATGGATCCGATCCGCGGCGCCGCCTAAAGCAGGGTCCAGGGCGCAGGTCCCCTCCCGGCGCGCCGGAAGGAGACCTGGCTGACTGGACTTATTCGGAATAAAGATACTTCGAGATGTTCGGGTCGGCGATGTTGGACTTGTCCATGATCGTGAAGCCGGTGCCGATCGCAACCGGGATCGAATTGCCGGTCAGATGGGCATAGGCTGAAACGACGCCAAAATAGCCGATCTCGGCGGGATGCTGGGCAATCGCAACGTCGACCAGGCCCGTGTTGATGTTGTCGACGATGCTGGTCGGCGCGTCGAACGCCACGACCTTGACTGTGCCAGTCTGCCCAGCTTGCTGAACGCCATTCGCCGCGCCGAGCGCGGAGAACAGGTTGGCGCCGAACACGCCAACGAGATCGGGATTGCGCGCGAACACGGCCTGCAGCTGCGAGGCGGCCTTGTTGGCGTCGTTGTCGTTGAACTGCGTTTCGAGCACGGTGATGCCGGGATGGTTGGCCGCCATCTCTTTCTTGAAGCCCTCTTCGCGCTGGTCGGTGGTCGAAATGCCAGGCTTCACGTTTGAAACGTAGACCTTGCCCTTGTCGCCGATAGCGGTGGCCAGTGCCCGCGCGGCAATCTCGCCGCCGAGGATGTTGTCCGACGCGATGTAGGACAGCGGGAAATCAGCGTCGCCGGCGCCGGTCTGGTAGACGCCGCTGCCGATGAAGGTGTCGACGGTGATCACCGGAATGCCGGCATCGCTGGCCTTGCGCAGCGGCTCGACCAGCTGGACTTTGTCGGTCGGCGCGATCAGGATCGCGTCCGGCTTCTTGGCGATGACCGCGTCAAGCACGGGAACCTGCGTTACCGGGTTGAAGTCCGGGGCGCCCTGGAAGACCAGGTTGACGCCGAGCGCATCAGCCGCCGCCTGGGCGCCCTTGCGCATGGTGATGTAGAAACCGTCGGTGGTCAGGCCAGGAATGAGCGCAATGGTGTACTTCTTGTCCTGCGCCGACGCAGGCGCGATCAGCGCCGATGCCGAGATGGCGAGCGCCGCGAGCGCGGCAACGATCTTCTTCATGAATTCCTCCTCATGGTGGTTGGCAGATATGTTGTGGACACTGGAATGGCCGTCGATCTCGGATCGCGACCATGGTGAAACGGATTTCACCTGACTGGCTGTTGCGGGCGGCTTTCCTCCCAAGCGCTCCTGTCGTCAGTCCAGCCAGTCGAAACCGGCCATTGTGATGTCAGCGGTCTCGTCCCCCGCCTCCGCAAGGTCGACAAAACCGCGCCGCCCGGCACGCATTCGCACCGGGTTGGCACAGTTGTAACACTTTGCTGAAATAAATTGCAAGCGGCACTTTGGCGGGCCGAACCGCCGCGATTTCCAGATCGGACACCATCTGTCTGCTCCGCAGAGCCCCGCCTGGGCGACTATCGCCCCAACCCGTCTACGGCACAACGGGTGATTTTCGCGGGCGCTATCGCGGCAACAGCGCCTCAAGGATGGCCTGCGCCGTCTTGGTGTCGGTGACGAGAGCATTGATCAGCTTGGCACGCGCGGCACCGATGATCGCCGTCGCTTTCTCCGGCCCGGCGGCAACGCCGATCACCAGCGGAATGGCGCGCAGCTGGGCCGGCGACATGGCGATCATCCGGCTTTCCCCTTCCCACGAGATGAGCGTGCCTTCGGCATCGAAATAGTGGCGAAGGACGTCTCCGGCGGCCTGGAACAGCGCCTGCTCGCTGAGCGTCGCCGCACTTGCCTCCGGCGGGTTGATGGCATGCGGCAGACCGACGCCGACGACCGCCACATCGGTCCGGTCCCAGAGGGCCACGCTGTCGCTGATCGCCGCATCGCCGAGGAAGACACCGCGCAGTTCGGTCGACGGCAGATAGGGCGCATGGATGAAATGCGGCGTGCCGCCGAACTCCTCGGCCGCCAGCCGCACGAACTCGTTGATCTGGAAATGCGCCGCCTGCTGCTGCATGCCGCCGGTGGCGGCGACGGTGAGCACGCCGGGAATGCGCGGCAGGCCGGCGCGGATCACCTCACGGATGGCGCGCCCCCAGCCGATGGCGACCACCGAGCCGGCCGAAAGCTCCGTCTGCCTGAGCAGGCCGCCCAGCGGCGCTGCCAGCGCCGTCAGCACGCCAACTGCCGGCGTCTCGACGACGGCCGCGTCGCGCAGCCCCAGTCCCTCGATCAGCTGCGCGGTGACAGCTTCGGGCGTGACGATGTCGAGCACCTCGATGCGCACGATGCCCTCCGCCCGCGCCCGCTGCAGCAGGCGCGAAATGGTGGCGGTCGAGACTCCCAGCCGCCGCGCGATATCGACCTGCGACATCTCCGCCTCATAGTGCAGCTTGGCGACCGTATGCAGCATCGTGCGCGATGCGGTCGCATCCTGGATGGGAGGAACAGACAGCTTGCAATTCCTTTCAGCAATGTGTTACAGACCTGCCGACCACGGGAGTTATCGCCCAAATTTGGCAAAGCCGCAACTTGGGCTCGCTTCCATATCGCGTCCCGAGGGCGCCAGGATCGGACAAAAAGACCATGACCAGGATGACCACCGCGGAGCGGCGCGGCTACCAGCAGATATGCGGCAGGGACGGGGCGATGATGGCCGTCGCCTGCGACCAGCGTGGTGGCATGCGCACCTTGCTGGCGACGGATCCGGAGGAGCAGGCCAAAATCACCAACGACATGCTGGGCGACACCAAGGCCGACATCACGCGCTACCTCGCCAGCGAGGCGTCCTGCGTGCTGCTCGACCCGCTCTGCGCGGTGCCGCGGGTCGTCGACGAAGGCGTGCTGAACCGCGACACGGCTTTGCTCATCGGTCTCGACGCCTCGGGCTTCGACGTCTCGCCCGACGGCTACCGCCTGTCGCGCCTCGTGCCCGGCATCAACGCGCGCCGCGTGCGCGAGCTTGGCGGCACCGGCGGCAAGATCATGGTGTATCTCAGGGCCGACAAGCCGGAAGCCAACGAGCACAATATCGCCATCCTCAACCAGTGCATCGCCGACTTCGCGCAGGAGGACTTGCTGCTCGTCGTCGAATTCCTCACCTACCAGCTCGAGGGCGAAAGCGTCGAAGACTACACCGCCAGGATCCCCTCGCTGATCGAAGAGGGCACGCGGATTTCGCTGCAGTGCGGGGCAAAGGTGCTCAAGCTTCCCTATCCCGGCACGCCGGATGCCTGCGCCAGGATCACCAGGCTGGCCGGCGACGTGCCATGGGCAGTGCTGTCGGCCGGCGTCAACCATTCGACCTTCCTCGGCCAGGTCGAGATCGCCATGATGAACGGTGCGTCGGGCGTCATCGCCGGCCGCTCGCTGTGGAAGGATTGCATCTCGCTCGACCGTGACGTGCAGCGCGAGAAGCTGAAGACCGTCGCCGTGTCGCGGTTGCGCGAGATCCAGGCGGTGATCGGCAACTACCGGCGCAAAGCCGCCTAAGGCATGCTGATATTCAGGTGATGCCGGCCTGCAAACGATGGCTTCCTGCGCTTCCGGTGCTCACGTACTTAAAGTACGCTCCGCTCCGGTTCTCGGAAACCACCGCTTTCGGCTCGGCCTGACCTGAATCTCAACATGCCTTGGAGCGCTCTTTGGTCAAAATAGCCGGAGCGCTTTTTCCACCGGCTATCGGCGCCAGACAAGCACGAGACGTCATGCGACAAAAATCGATGGCCATAGGGATCGATATCGGCGGCACCAATCTGCGTGCCGCCCGCATCTCCGCCACGGGCGAAATCCTCAAGCGCATCTCCGAGAAAAGCGCGCCCGACCCGGAGCTGGTGCTCGGCCGCATCGCCGACATGGTGCACCAGCTCGATGCTCCGGAAGTGGCGGCGATCGGCATCGGCGTTCCCGGCCGCGTCGATGCGCGGCGCGGCACGGTGCTCTCCGGCGGCTATGTCGATCTCGCTTCGGTCGCCCTGGCGCAGCGGCTGGAAAGCATGGCGGGCAAGCCCGTCATCATCGACAATGACTGCAACATGGCGCTGACAGCCGAAATGGCCCGGGGCGCTGCCGTCGGCCACGACAATATCGTCATGTTCACCATCGGCACCGGCATCGGCGGTGCGGTGGCGGAAGCTCGGCGCATCGTGCGCGGCAAGGCGACGGCCGGCCAGCTCGGCCATATCGCCGTCGACCTCGATGGCGAAGCCTGCAAATGCGGCCGCCGCGGCTGCGTCGAAACCACCAGCTCGGGCACCGCCCTTGGCCGCCACATTATCAGCGCCGGTCTCGGCCCCGAAGTCACGGTCGACCAGCTCTTTGCCCGCGACGCCGCCGGCGACGCGCTGGCGCGCGGCATACTGGACGCCTGGGCAAGGCCGCTGCGCGCCGCAATCGACACGGCGGTCGCTATGTTCAACCCGGACCTGGTTCTGCTCGGCGGCGGACTGGGTGGGGCGGCACACAGGGCGCTCGCCAACGCGCCGGCTCTCGCGCCCTGGTACCAGGCGCCGGTGCAGCCGGCCCTGCTCGGCGACGATGCCGGCGTGATTGGCGCCGGCCTGCAGGCGCTTGCGGCTGAGGGCGCGGACACAGCGACCACGGGCGCGCGCCGGGTCATGACACCGGCCAAGACGGCACCTGCTCCAGCTTCACCCTCGGCTCGGCGTGCCGTGCCTAACCGGCGCGCCGTGCTGGTCAACGGCATCCCCGCTTCGGGCAAAAGCACGGTCTCGCGCGGCATTGCCAAGCGCATGGGCTGGCCGCTGCTGGCGCTGGACACGATCAAGAACCCGTTTTTGGAAGTGCTCGGCGGCGGCGACCGCGAGTTCAACCGAACGCTCGGCCGCGCCAGCTACCAGGCCATCTGGTCGCTCGTCGGCGAGGCCCCGTCGGGCAGTATCTTTGTCGTCGACGCCTGGTTCGGCTTCCAGCCGCGCCAGGTGCTCGAGGATCATCTGAAGCGAGCAGGCGTCGTTGAGACCGCCGAGATCTGGTGCCATGCGCCGGGCGAAATCCTGGCCGAACGCTACCGCGCCCGCCTCGACCAGCGCCTTCCCGGCCATCCGGGTGCTGCCTACATCCCTGAACTGATCGAGCTGGCCAAACGCGCCGAGCCGCTGCGCCGCGGCCCGCTCTGCGACGTCGACACGACGCAACCGATCGATTTCGACGCCCTGACGGCGTGGCTGCGCACGACGCTCCCATCCTAGACAGGGTTATCGCACAAGGGAGGCCCCCGGCCGCTTTGCGGCCACCTTCTCCGAGAGAGAAGAGACGAGCATCGACGCCGGCGACCTCCTCCCCTCGGAGAGAGGTCGGATTGCTCCGAATTGCCCTTTGCAATTCGGTTGGCAATCCGGGTGAGGGGGCACTTGTCCTTACACCTGGCGTCGTAGGCGTCACGACTGCCGCTAGAACCAGCGCTCCCGGCGCGGCTCGCTGGCGCTAAGCGCCAGACCCAGCAGCAGGCCCGCCGCACCGCCCAGGATGAAGGCGGACGACACGGTGCCCGGATTGTCGTGGACGACACCCGACACCGATTGTGCCCTGCTGCGCAGCGCCTGCGCGGTGCGGGAGGCGCGCTCGGTGGCATTGTCATACCAGCCATTGGCCTCCTCGACCGCCTCTTCGGCCCGCTCGGCCAGCGTCCGGTTGATCTTGCTGATCTCGCGCTTCAGCTGCGCGACCTGCTTTTCCAGGACTTCCTGAGCCTCGCGCTGCGTCATTCTCGGTGCCGTGGTTTCGTTCGGGTCGTCGGCCATTGTTGTCTCCTTTGCTGAAGGGCTTCTGGGGTCAACGGCGAGCCGCGGCGCAAGGTTCCCAACTGACAGGCAACCAACCTCTGGGGCCTTGGCCCCAGCCTCGACTGCCGGAGGTTTCAACACAGCCGCTGGAGCATGATCCCGAAAAGATCATGCTCCAGCACTGGGAGAGAGTCCCATCCCGATCAAATCGGGATGGGACAAGGATCTAGAACCCGTAGAAGACCCAGACATGCCGGCGATAGCACCGCCTGCGCCGATAGCCATGGCGCCAATAGCTGCGGCAGTACCGTCTCCAGACGCGACGCCTGCGGCGGCGATAATGGCGGCGATGCCAGCGGCGATGATAGACAGGCTCCACATCCGCCTGCGTTCCGTCATCATCGAAGGGCCCCGTCTCCGGCGCGTCGAGCTCATCGAGAATGCCGGGCCCGACATTCGGAACCCCGGCCACCGCATTGAGTGGTCGAACCGTGCTGGCAAGGGCAGCGGCCCCCGCAACACCAAACATTGCCGTCAAGAATGATCGCCGATCCATCAAAAACCTCCCGATCTCCAACCAGCGAAACAAGGCTAGCAAAAGGGGAAATAGCGCGGCGGAGGCGAAAGCCTAGGGGGCGGGCTTGGAGGACGGATTGGCGGGGCTGGCGGGAGCCCGATTGCTCTCTACCGCCTAGACTAGGCGCGCCGCGCAGTGGCGTGATTGTAGAGCCACTGAAGAAAGGCATAGCCGTGCGGGCTGATGTCCAGCATGCGCAGCCTGCGGCGGATCCGGCGTTCAGCACGCAGAAGCGCCTCTTCCTGCTGAGGAAGGTAGGGGCGTAACATCTCGAATGCGGCGAGCTTGTCGGCGAGCATGCGTTTGGTTCCGTAGACAAGCGTCACGCTGTCGCGATGGATTCGATGTGCCGCCATGACGTCGTCGATGAAGCCGACTTTGCCGCCGCGCGCCGTCAGGATATTCAAAAGCCAGGCGGCAGAGGCGACAGTCGTTGTTCGATACCATCCCGGCAACGAATCGAGCGCGGCTTTGCGAACCATTGTGGCGCTCTTGGGGGTAAAGTTGACGTTCAGCAACCGGTCGATGTCATAGACGGCATCGCCCACACCAGGTCGGACCGAAAGCTGGCGCGTTCCGTCTTCGCAGACATGCTCGACCCGGTGGGCGGAAATCGCGCATTCCGGGTGCGCGTCCATGAATTCGACCTGCCTCTGCAGTTTGAACCGGTCCGTCCAATAGTCATCGCCATCGAGAAAGGCGACGTACTCGCCCTGAGCCGCGTCGATCGTTGCCATGACATTCGACAGGCCAAAGTCGCCGTAGTTCGACTTGGCGCGCAGCAGCTTCACGCGGTCCGGCGCGCCGGCGTGGATGTCCTCGAGCACCTCCAGCGTGCCGTCCGTCGAGGCGTCGTCGCCAACGATGACCTCGATGGGGAAACGGGTTTCCTGCTGAAGCGTACTTTCGACGGCCTGTCGGATGTAGTCGACTTGCTGGAACGTGACGACGGAGACCGAGAGTTTCATACGACAGCGTCCGACTGCCTCGTACGCGGCAGATTGTACAACAGGCCAAGCGTGACCACGATCAGATGCGAAGCGAAAATCAGGCACATCGCAATGCCAGCACCGGTCAGAGCCAGCCGGGGGATGAGGGTGAAGGAGGTCAATACCGCGACCAGCGCGACGACGGCGTACTGAGCCGCGAGCCACCAAAAGCGGCGCGATGCGACCATCCCGAACTTCAGCACGTCGGCGATGCATCGCAGGGTCGCGGCGCCGATCAGCCATACGAACAGGTTCCCCTGGGCCGCGAACTCGGTTGTGTAGACCAAGCCGAGGATCACGTCACCGAACGCGGCCGCGATCGCGACGGCCAACGTTCCGAATGCCGCTACGCCCAGGACGAAACGTCCAAGCAGGCCGACGAAACCCGCGCGGTTACCCGCCGCATGATAGTGCGCGAGCCGAACGCTGACCGCTATTCCCATCGAGTTGACCACCCGGTTCGGCGACATCGAGAGTGCGGTCAGCGCGGCGAACAAACCCAGGGCCGACAGGCCGAGCGCGCTTTCCACGACGAGCCGCGGGAGATAGACCGCGATCATCACCAGTACGGTGGCGAAGGCGAGCGGAAGCGCTTGCAGGGCGAGCCCCTGAAGGGCGCCCCTGTCCCAGATTGGCCTGACCGTTTCCAAACTGCGCAGTTTTGCGCATCTGCGACCCATGGGCACGTCGTAGAAAGCGAGGACCAGAAGTTGCGCAAGAAACTGGCCGAACACCGCGACCACAAGCGAGCCTGTGGCCCAGTAGCCGGCCGACAGGAACAGCAGCGAGAGCGGACCGAGCAGACAAAGCGAACGGCCGATGTAGTTCATCCGCTCGTGCGCCTGGAAGAGGCCGTGGACCATGTCCGAAACCAGCTCCATGCATCGGGTCAGCGCATAGAGGACGACGACCCAGATGACGACGGCGGAATTGCTCTGGAGAATCCCGCTCGCCACCATGAGCACCAGAGCGACGCCGGCGGCCACCAGCCGCAGCGCGAGATAGTTGCCGAAGAGATAGGGCCCACTTGTGCTGCTCGAGTGGATTTCGCGCAGACCCATCTTGGCCACCTCGCCGATCGGGATGCACAATGCCTGCGCGAGCGCATAGATGCCGACGGTCATCGGATCGGACAGCTTCGCCAGCAACATGAGCGCGAGCCACATCGAAAGGGATGAGAACAGACGCCCGATAAAGACCGACCGGAAATTGCCAAGGATGGAGCGACGTCCGCCGTCCACATGGTCTTGATCGGCGGCGAAGTGCGGGGTGGCCAACATCAGTGTCCGGTGGCGACTGCGATCGGGGCGCGATAGGCGGGGAAGTATCCGACGTCCGGCGCGGCATCCCCGCAATGTGCGCACAGCAGCGCGCGGTAGGCGGACTTGTCCAGGATCCAGCGGCCGACCTTGAAATCGTGGCGGACCGAGGAGAACCGGGCCTTGAACGCGAAAAGCGAATCCTCGTGGCCCCCGCGACCTGCCCCCAGGTGCAGTCGTGTCGCGCCCAGCGACCGGGCGATATCAGCGACGCCGTCGAGGAGGCCCTTGAGCGGCGACAGGGCGCGGAACTTCGCGTTCACGCCCGTGAGGTGCGCCTCCGCGATGTCTCCGCACACGGTGAGAAGCAGGATCGCTGCCGCTTCGCCCTCGACTTTCGCGACGGTCAGATGTGCGAGACTTCCAAGCGCGTCGCGCAGCGCCTCGAAGTAGCGGTCCGAGAACATATAGCGCTCCGAGGCCTCGTTGTTCCGCATCGTCGCGCGGTAGAGCTCGGCGAAGGTCGGATACGTGGACCATTCGCTGTCCCGCTCCACCACGAGACCGGCACGCTCCGATTCCTTGATCTCCTGCCTCAGCACCTTCGGGTAGAGCCGGCGCCTGGTTTCGCGATCATGCGTCAGGTCGATCGAGACGCTGCGCCCAAGGTGAAACACTTCTCCTCCCGGCGTCAATTCGTCGCCGTGGAAGCCCTCGCAGTGGCGCCAGTTCTGCAGCAGCGGATGAAACCGCGTGAACAGCGTGACGAGCTCCTGATCCGCCCAGGCAGCGCGGATTTCCGACCATGCCCTCGCCCGAAACTCGGTGTCGTCCAGTCCCAGCCCGACCGGACCGGTGTAGCCGTAGACCGAGTTTGCGTCGGTCCGGCCATCCTCGAACGAGGCGACGTACGGCCACGCCATGAACCGCTCAGGGGTGCCGTGAACGACCATCCACGCGCGCCCCTCTCCCATTCTCTCGGCGAAGGCATGATAGGCCGCACGGTGATAAAAATCGTGTGGTGCGCGGCCCAGCCATTCATCCCATGCAGGGTCGCTCGGCGAAAGCAGGACCGTCGGATCAGGCATGCTTCACGTTCCGGGCCTTGCCGGGCCAGATCTCGGGAAATATTTCTGGATCGGAATAGTCCGGCCTTCCCGCGCGATCGGGCCGACAGAGCTGGTCGTGCGGCAGGACGATTGCCATGCCATTTGCCGAGGTGAGCGGCTGGTAGGTGTTCGCCGCGTCCTGCATATGGACCGCCACGGCGAAGCGCGGGTGCGTCGCCCGGTTCGGAGCGCTCGCGTGCAGCGCCCGCATGTGGTGGAAGCTGACCTGCCCCTTCTTGAGCTGCATGGGTGTGATCAGGTGTTCCGGGATCGCCCGGCCCATGCGCTGTTCGATACTGTCGAGGTCCGGGTCGTTGAAACCACGCAGATGTTCACACTCCGGCCATAGATGGCTTCCGTCGATGACGTAGAGCGTGCCGTTCTTCACTTCTGCGTCGTGCAGCGGGATCCAGGCAGTCAGCATGCTCATTGAAGTGCAGGTGGACCAGTAGGAGTGGTCGGTGTGCCAGCCGACTACCGTCGCGCCAACCGCGCCAGCGGCGGGCGGCTTGTAGATCGCCTGGTCGTCGAACAGCCTGATCGCCGGGGCTCGCGCCAGTCGGGCCGCGATCGCTCCCAGCACGGGCTGCATCACAAGCTCCCGTACACCGTCATTCTGAAGCGAGCAGAATTCGTTGTTGCGGACGCCGTCGCCGTCGCCGGGCCGCCAGTCGCTGAACTTCGCCTTGCGCGGCAGGGTTCGGTCGCGTTTACCGGCGTGGTGTGCCTCGATCGCCAGCCGCGCCGAGTCGAGAAGCGCGTCCGGGAGCACCTGGGGCGCTATGTGCCAGCCAGTTCTTTCGTAGCGCGCCACGTCCTCTTCAGTCGGCAGCAGTGCCTCGTCGACGAGTTCGCGACCGCGCAGGTTCATCTCGTTGGTCGTCATCCTCGGCTCCTTTGGTCCGCAATCTATTGGCGCAGAAACGGCGGCAAGCGTGGGTCGTGGCATTGAGCCAGCGCCGCACGAACCGCGGGCGCCTGTCGCACGATCGCCGCGATCCTGGATGTCAGCCGCTCCACCTCCGCTTCGCTGACTTGCATTCCGGTGGGCAGTACCATTACGCGCTTGGCGATCTCCTCGGTAACCGGCAGGGTTCGACCCGCCTGCGGAAAAAGGCCAGTGTAGGGCTGCATGCGATGGCAGCCTGGATAGAAGTAACGACGGGCGACAACGTTCTCGAGGCGCAGCGCAGCGACGAGCTCATCGCGGGTCAATCCGGCCGTGGCGGCGTCGATCTCGGTGACGATGTAGTGGTAGTTGTGCTGCTGGTTCATCCGCCGCGACATCAGGCTGATCCCGGGGATCGCCTGAAGGCCGGAGGCGTAGGCCGCATAGTTGCGCCGATTGTGCGCGATAATGGCATCCATCGACTCGAGCGACGTCAGGCCCATGGCGGCCGATGCCTCGCTCATCTTCCCGTTGGTGCCGAGGTGCTTGACGGTGTCCTCGTCCGAGAACCCGAAATTCACCATCAGCCTTAGCCTTCCGGCGAGGTCACTGTCGTCGGTGACGATCGCGCCGCCTTCAAGGGCATGGACGCACTTGGTCGCGTGGAAGCTGAAGACCTCCGCGTCACCGTAGCCGCCGACCGCACGCTTTTTGGTGCCGCAGCCGAAGGCGTGCGCGGCGTCGAAGAGCAGTTTCAGGCCGTGGCGCTGCGCGATGTCCTCCAGCGCGTGGGTCGCGCACGTGTTTCCCCACATATGTACGGCCAGGATACCCGTGGTACGCGATGTAATGGCAGCCTCGACGCTGTCGGGGTCGAGGCAGTGGGTCTTGGGGTTGATATCGCAGAATACGGGTCGCAGGCCCTGACGCCATAGGGCGTGCACGGTTGCCACGAAAGTGTAGGAGGGAACGATGACGTCTCCCGCCATACCCAATGCGCTGATGGCCAGCTCAACGCCGACCGTTGCGTTGCAGGTGGCAATGCAATGACGGGTGCCGGCAATCCTCGCGACGCGCTCCTCAAACTCAAGCAGCATCGGACCGCGGTTTGTCAGGCGCCCGCTATCGAACATTCGGTCGATGCGACCCATGAAGGTGGCCCGATCGGGCATGTTGGGCCGCCCGACGAGCAGCATCTCCGCGAAGGCCGGCTTGGCACCCAGCAGAGCGACATCTGCGTTGCGTCCCGGGATCGCAAAGACCTTCGCAGAGTACCTTCGCCCAGGAACCACCGGAACGGGGGGCGCGATCATGTCCTGCTTGGAAACCGTGTGAGACGCCATGCAACAACCCCCCACCCAAGGAAGTTTACAAACTTCGATAGTCCCCGCAATATGCTGAAAGTTCTCCTGGCCACTGTAGTTCTTGGGTCCAGACGCGTTCTCGTTGCGTCAACAATTACTTGCGCGCGGCAAGGCGTCGGACCCTCATTTTGTTATGGTTTCTAGTCTGTCCCAATTCCCCCTAACCTTAAACTTATCCTTTTAGCGTAGCCGGACTACCTCTGCCGCGACGATCCTTAGCCTGGCGGCTGCAGAAGTGATTTGCCAGCTGCCTTGCCGCGGAGACTTCTCCCTGCCGGATGCCCGCCTGGTGGTTGTGCTTCCGCTCGGCGGGCGCTTTAGGGAGACGAGCCGCCGAGCCCGCCGCCTCTTCCTCTTCTTCGCTCAGGAACAGGCCGTCGAAGCTGGCGCACACGCGCGTTGCCGGGCGGCGGCGACCTCGCGCCAGGCCGGCAGCGCGACAAGCCAATGGTATGCGGTCTGGGATGACCGGGCAGGGGTCGAAAGCGGAGCGGCAGCTTCGGGATTTGGGATGGCGATAGCGAACGTTTGTAGGAAGGCGTGAAGTCTCGATCTGACCCGAAGCTGAGCAGCCCTAGGCTCAGGAGCAAAACTCGCCTAACATGACAGCGAGCGTGCCCCACGTCTGGAGCTGGCATGCAGCGCAAGCTTGCAGCGATTCTTGCCACCGACGTCGTTGGCTACAGCCGCCTTATGGAAGCGGATGAAGCCGATACATTGGCGCGCCTGAAGAGCACGCGAGAGAACTTGATCGATCCGAAAATCGCAGCTCACAATGGGCGAATCGTCAAGCTCATGGGTGATGGTACGCTGGTAGAGTTCCCGAGCGTTGTTGATGCAGTCACCTGCGCCGTCGAAATCCAGCGCACCATGGCAGAGTGCAATGCCGAACTGCCGAAAGAAAAACAGCTCGAATTCCGCATTGGCATCAACCTTGGCGACATCATCATCGAAGGGGCGGACATCTACGGTGATGGGGTGAATGTGGCGGCGAGGCTCGAAGGGTTGGCGCCGCCGGGAGGCGTGTTGATTTCGGGAACAGCATTTGATCAGGTCGAGAGGAAGCTGGACTACGGGTTCGAGTTTTTGGGCGAACAGCGTGTCAAGAACATCGAGAAGCCCGTTCGCCTCTACCGAGTGGACCCGCGCACCCCGGATATCTCAGGAAGTCGCAAACCTGACGGAACGCGGCGCTGGATCGCAGTCGCGGCCACAGTATTGATTCTGATCGTCGCGGGGCTGGTGCTTTGGCAGCGCTTTGGTGACGATCTCGTTCGACCCGGTGACGTGGCCTCGCAATCGAAGATGGCGTTGCCGCTGCCCGATAAGCCGTCAGTCGCCGTGCTCCCGTTCACCAACATGTCCACCGAAGCTGGTCAGGAAGCTTTCACCGACGGCATGACTGATGACTTGATCACCGACCTTTCCAAGGTTTCCGGCCTCTTCGTGATCGCGCGAAACTCGACATTCGTTTACCGCGGCAAGCCGGTAAAAATCAGCCAGGTCGCCGAAGAACTTGGCGTGCGTTACGTCCTCGAAGGTAGCGTCCGTCGCGCCGGCGGGCAGGTGCGAGTCAACGCCCAGCTCATCGATGCCCTCACCGGCGGGCATGTGTGGGCAGACAGGTTCGATGGAAACGTCGCCGATATTTTTGCGGTCCAGGACGTTTTTGTCGCAAAGATCGTCGAAGCGTTGAAGGTCAATCTCACCACCACCGAAAAAACGGAAATTGCCCGCGCCAAGCCGGACAACATTGCAGCCAAGGAAGCTTTCGAAGGGGGTTGGAGCCTTTATCTCCGTTACAACGCAAAGGACACAGCTGCCGCCATCACTTCCTTGGAAAAAGCAACCGAGCTTGATCCCGAATATGGGCGAGCTTATGCCGCCCTGGCGCTGGCCTACTTCCGCGTCGTTGAATCACTCTGGGGTAAAGAACTCGGTAGGGATGAACCATATTTCTGGTGGGGAGCTCATGATTACGTAGAGCTGGCCAAGAAATATCCAACGTCACTGTCTTATACGGTCGAGGCATTGCGGGACGTTTATCAAGGTCTGGCCGAAGATGCACGCAGGAATGCCGGTCGAGCGATTGCATTGGATCCCAACGACCCCGAGGCACACATCGCAACGGCTTGGGCGCTGACGATCTCAGGCGAACCTGCCGAGGCGCTGAATTTCGTCGCGACCGCCATGCGGCTCAACCCGAACTATCCAAGCCACTACGTTCTCGCTCGTGGATTGGCGCTTTTTGCAATGGGCGATCTGAAACAAGCGGCTGAGGTGTTCGGAGAAGGCGTCAAGCGAAACCCAGACGCAACTGCGCTCTTTCTACCTCTCAGTTCCGTGCTGGCGCAGCTCGGTCGCCGGGAAGAAGCGAGACAAATGCTACTGAAGTTCCGACCGGGCGTAGATCAGAAAGGACTCGAAAACCTTCCCGACACCTTACACCTCTCGTTCAAATGGGATTATGAACACGCAAGCGTCCGGGAGCGCCTGAATGACGGTGTCCGTATCGCTGCGCTGCCGCTGGACGTCACCGTTACGAGCCTGGAAGCAGAGCTTGAGACCGGCAATTTATTTTCCCAGCTATACGCAACGAGGCGACTGGGTTGGTTTGGACCAGCGGCAGCACAAGCCGTTCCGGCTCTGGTTGAGGCGCTCAAGGTTGAGCATCTCCGCCGGGAGACCATCGAGGCGCTGGGAAAGATCGGGCCTCCGGCACGAGCTGCGATACCTGCGCTCGTGGCACTCCAGAATGAAGCTCTGGTTGGCGTTTACGCAAAGGACGCGCTGTCCAAAATCAGAGGCAATTGATGGACCCTGGACGCGCGCCAGGGATTTCCGCTTGTGGCAACTCGGACCTCCGCTCCGGAGCCGCTGTTGGGGGACAAGGAGACATCAAACGCGTCCAGTCCGCCATCCCAATTTATGAGTACACGGCCTAGGCGAACCACCAGCGTTCGGCGATCTTCTGCCCGTCCATCGGCCAGTTCGACGCCACCTCGCCATGGGCGAGAGCCTTGGTGTGGGCATCGACATAGGAGTTGAAGACGAGATTAATGAGCCCGCCGTCGTCATGCAGCAATTGCTGCATTTCGGCATACATGCCGGCACGCTTGGTATCGTCGGTCTCCGAGCGGGCGGCGACGAGCAGCTCATTAAAGCGCGGATTTTTCCAGAGCGTTTCGTTCCACACCGCTTCCGCCGCATAGGCGGTGGTGAACATCCAGTCGCAACTCGGCCGGCCGGCCCAGTAAGAGGCGTAGAACGGCTTCTTGAGCCAGACATTGTCCCAGTAGCCGTCATTGGGCTCCCTGATCACATTCAGGTTGAGCCCGGCCGCCCGGGCATGCTCCTGCCAGAGGAGAGCCGAGTCGGTCGCACCCGCGAACGCGGCATCCGCGACCGACAGGTCGAACTGGGTGTTCTCGGCCCCCGCCTTCTTGAGGAGGCTCTTGACCATGTCGGGGTCGTAGACGTGCTTCGGCTGCGGATCGGTCGCGAACTTGACGGTCGGTGCGATCGGATTGTCGTTGCCGATGGCGCCGTGGCCGAGAAACACCTTCTGCACGATCTCGTCGCGATTGAGCGAGTACTTGATCGCATTGCGCACATCGGGATTGTCGAAGGGCGCCTTCTGGACGTTCATGACATAAACGTAGTGGCCGTAGCCCGTCGTCTCCGAGATCACGAGATCGGGGTTCTGCGTCAGAATGTCGAGCGTCTTCAGATCGCAGCGATCCATGTAGTGGACCTCGCCGGTATAGAGCGCGTTGGTGCGCGCCGTTACATCATTGATCGCCAGGCATTCGACACGGTCGAACCAGCCCTTGTCGGATTTGAAGTAGTTCGGGTTTTTGTTGAAGGTGGCGATGACGCCGGGCTCGAATTTCTGGAGCATATAGGGGCCGGTGCGGATGCCCGACTCCCAGTCGACGCCGCCCTCTTTCGCCGGCATTACCGGGATGTCCGAGATGATGTAGGGGAAGTCGGCATTGCCGCCATCGAGCTCAAAGACGACCATCTCGGCACTGTCGGCGACGACGTTCTTGACCGAAGCCAAGAGCGATTTCATCACCGATCTCGTGCCCTCGACGGTGTGATGCCTGACCGAGGCCACGACATCATCAGCGGTAACCGTCTTGCCATTGTGAAAGGTGGCGCCTTTCCTCAGTGTGAACACCCACTTCTTGGCGCCGTCTGACGGCTCAAAGCTCTCGGCGAGGTCGGGGACCACGTTGCCCTTGGAATCGATCTCGGTCAGGCTGTTCGACAAGGTTCCCAATAGCGCGGTGCCGGTAAACGAGTTGAGGGAGAGACCCGGGTCCAGTGTATCAGTGGCGGCACCCTCGCCCATGCCGATCTTCAAGGTGCCACCCTTCTTGGGCTCGGCGCGCACCGCCTTGACGAACATGGCATTGGCGGCCGTGGCGGTAAGGCCGGCGGCGAGCGCCAGTTGAACAAAGTCACGACGCGAAACCCTGCCTTTCGCGGCAAGCTTGGCGGCCGACTGCAGCTTCAATTCGAACTCCGTCATTTCCTGGTTTCTCCTTCAGATCCAGATGGAGAACGGGCATGTCCAAGAAAAGGAAACGAGGAGGCGCATCCCCTCACGAGATGGGCGGGTAACCTCTTCTGTTCGTTCTTGTTTAGTTACTCCGTCGCGGGCAACGGTTTCGGCCCGCGGCAGATCATAGCGCGCCCGAGTGTGGCGGGCAAACAGCCGTCATCCGCCGCCAGTTCCCGAATGATCGCAGTTGGGGCCGGGAGCGGACAGTCAGCTTTCAGCCGCTAAAGGGGCGGAAGCCGACATTCAGGACCTTGGGGAGCATCGACGCGATCTGACCCAATCCTTGCATCGATCAGAGATTGGAAAGTCCAGTGCTTTCCCATGTCGCCGATATACCGGGAGTCCGGTCAGTCCGCCATGCCTGGATGGTGGTAGTGAACCACTGCGTCGAGGATCGTTTCATAGACGCTACTCGTGCCCGTCTCTCTTAACCATGGCTCTGGCCTGCTGCATTAACCACATGCGCCGACAAGACGCAGCCAAAACCAATGTGCGGGGTTTACCTGCATGGAACATTCTCAACACAGATTCTATTGCCACATTGAAGCCGGTGGAACGTGGGGCGTTTGGGACCGCATCGCTAACCGGCCGGCGAGGTTGGGAGGACGCGATCTCCTCGGTTGCACATCCCAGCGAGCTGAGGCTGCGGAAGGCGTTCTGACGCGGATTTATGCCAACGGATTGGAAGCGCTCGGCGTTCGCATAGCCGGGAAAGCTCTCTAGCGCCGTTTGTCGGCTGGCCGCCGTTCTACACCGGCGTTGCGCTTCCTGAGGGGCTCACCCCGTCTTTGTGCCCAGCGACCTTGGGGCCTTCAGTCTTATTTGAGAGATTGCTCATCTGCGATAAGATGCGTTTCAGAGCTGGGTTACTAGTCTCGCAGGGCCGGTGCAGTCGGGGTTTGGCTAGGGTGCTGCACCGGCCTTTTCACACGGGCTCGCCTCACGAACTGCGAATGAGCTTCTTGACCCGTTGACGGTCTTCCTCCGACCACTGCGCCGGGTCTTCCCCATGAGCGAGCGCGCCGTGCAACTCGACATGCTTCATCACTTCCGCCTCTGTCGCGGCTGTGAAAGATGCCGGGCAGGCTTCATTGCCGGGATAGTCCTTGCACCGATATGAATGGGCCATGGCGTTTATCCTCCCGAACGGGAGGGTAACACGCGATGGCTTGAATCCCGAGCGGCCAGATAGGTGGTTGTCATCCATCGCATCGCCGCCAGCGCGCGATGCAGCCCACAAAACTCAGCCAAGAGCCCGCGCCTTCTCCCAGCACGGACGACGCGCATCTTTCAGATTAGCGATTGCTAAATTTCGAGACAATTGGATTGCCGAGGCTTAACTGCCGCATGCCACGATCAGGCGGGTTTCCGACTGGAGATGGTGCGATGCGCGCTCGAACTTGGGTCAGGGATGTGCGGCTCGGCGAGGCCCTCGAACTGAAAAAACACATAGCTGCCCTCGAGCGAGAACTCATCGCGGAGACATCTGGCTCTGTCGGAATGTTGAAACTCGCCGAACTTGGCCAACAATTGCGTAGGCACAAATTTCGGTTGGAGGTGCTGGAGCGGTGCATATCCGGGCTCTCCGAACGAGCGCGGCCTGCGGAAATGGCTGGTGATGCACGAAAAAGCGCCCGCGATCCGGGGGTAGAAGGCAGTTCCGCCTGTTAGCAGCGGCCCTGACGTAAGCAACCCGCGCCAGGTGAGGAAACGATGACGCGGGCTGCCCACATACACCGGAAAAGCGGCGGCTTCCGGTGCGCTCATCCAATTTTTTCGGAAACGCCAATGTTCCATGCAAGAACCGGGATCTAGAAAACCGTATTATCGATGGAACATGAATGATATAGTGGGATTAGGGCCTGAGCATTCCCCGATTTTTATGGCCCCCTGTCCTACGGGTGACCGGCGCCCCCCCAAAC
>NZ_JBWLUZ010000090.1:0-2117 GCF_057784325.1 Mesorhizobium sp. CNPSo 4689 | reverse complement strand
GCAAAGGCCGGACACGTCACGACGGCGGCGTAGTCGAGGCACCCGGCATGTACCTGTTTGGGCAAGCAGTTCCAGACACGGCGCCGGTTACGATGAGCGACCTCAGCGATCATCTCGCGCTCCTTCTTCCACGGCGGACCATGCCCGATTGACGGATCCGCGCCAGTCGCCGCATCGCGCGGTGGCCTGTCGAATTTGGGGAAACGAGACCTTCGTAGACACACCAAGGCAGTGGGCGATACACTTGCGACCAGCGTTAGCCAGAGGCGGAAGGGAATGACGAAGCAACGCGTTCAGCGGCGTCTTGCTGCTATAATGTCGGCTGACGTCGTGGGCTACAGCCGCCTCATGGGAGCGGACGAGACAGGAACACTGAGTGCGCTCAAGGAACTGCGCCGCAACTTGATAAGCCCGATCCTCACCGAGTATCGCGGGCGTCTGGTGAAGCTCATGGGCGATGGAGCATTAATTGAGTTCGCCAGTGCGGTCGATGCGGTGGACTGTGCAGTCTGCATTCAGCGCCGCGTTGCCGAACGAAATCTCGCAATGCCCGATAGCGCGTCGATCTCCTTTCGGATTGGTGTGAACGTAGGCGATATCATCATCGATGGCGAAGACATCTATGGCGATGGCGTCAACGTCGCGGCGCGACTTGAAAAGCTGGCTGACCCAGGCGGCATCTGTATCTCCGGCATGGCCTTCGACCAGGTAAAAGGCAAACTCGACGCCGGGTTCCAGGACTTCGGAACTCACCAGGTAAGAAATATCGCAGATCCCGTACGGACGTATCGAGTGGTTGCGGCGAGCGTGTCGAGCCAACCGGCTGGCCCTATTCCCTTGCCGGCCAAACCGTCGATCGCCGTCCTGCCGTTCGACAACATGTCCGATGATCATGCCCAAGAGTATTTCTCGGATGGCATATCCGAAGATCTGACGACGGCACTTTCGCGTTTCGAATGGTTGTTTGTTATCGCGCGCAACTCCGCCTTTACCTATAAGGGCAAGGCCGTTGACGTGAAGAAGATTAGGCGGGAGCTCGGGGTCCGGTATATTCTCGAAGGCAGTGTGCGCCGGGCCGGTGACCGCGTGCGAATCAACGCTCAGTTGATCGATGCGGAGTCAGATCGCCATGTATGGGCACAGCGATACGACCGCAAGATGGATGATCTCTTCGAGTTGCAGGACGACATCGTGGCCAGCATCGCGTCGGTAGTCGGACCCGAAATCACGTTGGCTGAGATCGAGCGGGCGCGAGGAAAACGGCCGGACGATCTCGGTGCATGGGACCACTATTTGCGGGCGATCGCCGCCTATCACAGGATGACGAAGCAGGATGTGGAAGCGGCGATTGCCGATCTCAGAAGAGCGATCGAGATCGACCCCGATTTCGCCAATGCTCACGCCCTGCTTGGTCAATGCCACGTGCACATCGGGTTGCGCGGATGGATTCGTCCGGCGCGCCTGGCCTTCGAAGAGGCCCGGCGCTGGGCGGAGAAGGCGGTTCACCTGGCGCCAACAAACCCGCAGGCCAATCAGTCTCTGGCGTTCATGCTGGCGGTGACCGGAGAGGCAGAGCAGGCCATCAGGGTGGCCCAACGGGCGATAGAGCTCAATTCGAACTATGCCGAGGCCTACGCGGTCTTGGGGCATGCCCTGGTGTTTCGTGGCGATTTGGAAGGTGGCTTGGCTGCTTGCCAAAGAGCGGAACGCGGCAACCCACGCGATTCTCGCGGAACCTGGCTATATGACGCGATGGGACACGCTTATTTCTTCCTCGGCGATTATGAAAAAGCGATCGACGTTTCGAAGAAGGGGCTTCAACAAGATCCCGCTCTGTTCGGCGCGCTAGTGACATTGGCGTGTTCCTATGCTCGTCAAGGTCGCCCCAAGGAAGCCAAGCATTACGTGGACGAGCTGCTCCGCCTGATTCCGCGCTACTCGCTGCGTGCCCTGCGGAAGAATCCAATGTTTGTTGACCCCAAGATGGCTGACGACCTCATCGAATGCATGCGCTTGGCAGGATTGCCCGACTAGCAACTGGCTTCAATTCTGATCCGACAATCGGGATAGGCGCGCAAGGTGCAATTGCGCGATCGAGAGCAATGCGGGAAGAGCCA
>NZ_JBWLUZ010000089.1:0-2645 GCF_057784325.1 Mesorhizobium sp. CNPSo 4689 | reverse complement strand
CGGCGTGAACTTGAAAAATGCGCTTGGCCAGATCAAGGCCCACGGTGGTAATCTGCATGGCGGATGGCTCCTTAGCTCGGGTTGCCTGACAGCAAACCCACTGTGGCACTGTGATGCCGGGAGCGGGAGCCATCCACCTCATCTGCTTTGGTCGGCGCCGCGGGCGCTTCGTCCTTTGCCTTCTTGACCATCACCGAGACGGTCACACCGGACTTCTCGCGCGGCTTCCGGGTTGGGGTGCTGTTGTCGACGCTGGGTGCCGTATCGGCGGCTTCCGCATTGTCGGCCTTCATAGTGGTGTTGTTGAGGATAGACATTTCAATTCTCCGTCAGTTCGAAGCCCGGACCATTCCGGCGCTTGTACTGACCGAAGCCCGCTGTCCTGGCGGGCTGGAGATTCTGCTCGGTCTTAATCCTCTGCTCTTCTGCTGCGCTGGGAACACCAATGCTTCGTTGTCATATGAAGTCCAGTCGAATGTCGCCCCCTCTGGTTATTCGACAGGTTCCCCCTTGGGCTGCTTTGCGCCTCATGTCGGCCGTAGAGGGTGCCCTTGCCGCTGCCCAAATGCAGACTTCGCCGACGGCGAAGCTGTAGGTCGGGGCGCGGACCAAGCCGACCTTTTCTGGCGCGTTCCCTAACCGCTCGTTCGCGCCCTAGCCGGAGTCGACCCATTCGCAAGCCGTTTGCATGGGGAGCCTGAAAGCTCCCCTGCTGCCCTTAGCGTCTTTGCGAGCAATCGCCAGTACAGAAATTGCAGGGCGAGCGATCAGCCCTTGTCCGCCGGCTAGCCGCTGGTCGTCGAAGGGATGCGGGCGATGACCTTGATCTCGAAATCAAAGCCGGCAAGCCAGTTGACGCCTACTGCCGTCCAGTTCGGATAGGGAGGTCCGCCGATCTCTTCCGCCCGAACGGCCAGCACCGTTGCGATCTGGTCGTCCGGGTTAGTGTGGAAGGTGGTGACGTCGACAACGTCATCGAATCTACACCCGGCGGCGGCCAAGACCTCGCGCAGGTTGGCAAAGGCCCGCCGAACCTGATCCTCGAATACGGGCTCGGGCGAGCCGTCCTCACGGCTCCCGACCTGACCCGACACGAAGAGAAGATCGCCGGAGCGAATGGCCGCGGAATATCGATGAATATCGTATAACGCGTGGCGTTTGGCCGGATAGATGGCGTCACGTGCAGGCATTTCGTGTTCCTTTCTGTCTTGATAATGGGAGCGGACCGGCAGCGGGCCGGGCCGGGGGATCTCCGAGTTGATACAAGCAGGAGATAGGCAATCGCATTACGCGCATTAGCCGTTGAAATCGGCATGAGGTGATGCAAAATTACCATCAATGTCCCGCCCGTCCCTCAACGATCTCACAGCCTTCGTGGCCGTTGCCACGCACCGCAGCTTCCGCCGCGCAGCGGACGAGATCGGCACGGCGCCTTCCACGTTGAGCCATGCGATGCGAGCGCTCGAGGAACGCATGGGCGTGCGCCTTCTGAACCGCACCACACGCAGCGTCTGGCCGACGGAAGCCGGTTTCCAACTGCTCGGCCGCCTTCAGCCGGCGCTCGCCTCACTGGACGAGGCGCTCGACAGCGTCGCAGGGTTCCGGGGCAATGTTGCGGGAACGGTCCGCATCAACGCACCGCGACTGGTGGTTGGGTTTCTCGTTCGCGGGGTTCTACCGCAGATGGCGGAGCTCCATCCTGACGTGACTTTGGACATCGTCGTCGAGGGGCGACTCATCGACATCGTGTCCAGCGGGTTCGATGCCGGCGTGCGCCTCCTCGGATCGGTCCCCAAGGACATGATCGCCGTGCCGCTTGCACGCCCCCTGACGTTCATCTGTGTCGCCTCGACCGACTATCTCGACCGCTTCGGCGAGCCGGGAACCCCGGAGGAATTGCAGCGCCACCATTGCATCGGCCACCGGATGCCCAACGGCAAATTCTATCGATGGGAGTTCGAACGCGCCGGCCAGGAACTCGTGATTGACGCTAACGGCCACATCGTTCTTGATGACGAGGAGCTAATGGTCGAAGCCGCAATAAAGGGTCTAGGAATCGCCTATGTGGCGGATTGGGCCGCCGAAGCGGCCATGTCCGATGGACGGATACGCAAGGTCCTAACCAGGTGGATGCCCGCTTCGGAAGACGTTGCGGTCTACTATCCCGGACATCGAGCCGTGCCGCCGGCACTGCGGGTTTTTCTCGACGTCGTCAAAGACCTGCGGAAGAGAGAACCTTAACCAGAGCGACGAGGGGCCGCGCCATGACTGGTCGTGGGCCAGAGGATTGGGATTGCTCAGTTCATTCCTAATGCGCCAACGAACCAGTGTCCTGCCTCAGATCGTAGTGCGGAAGACCTACATTGGCCAATAACCAGTTTCGATCGGTCAGGCTGAAGCAGGCGATGACGCAAGTTGGGTCGTCAACGCAACGGCAGCTTGTCGACAGCATCATTCCGGAAGCTGTCGGACCACTTCCGGCCCCGAGGCTGCCGAGCTCGCCTATGGTCCGGATGGAGCGCGAGCGAAGAAGACCTCCTCCTTCGCCACCACGCTCTATCCCGACGCCAATGTCGAGATCAATCCGGCGACGCCGGGAGCGGAGGTCTACACGCGCTATCCGCATCCCGACATCAAGGTGGTGG
>NZ_JBWLUZ010000088.1:0-2749 GCF_057784325.1 Mesorhizobium sp. CNPSo 4689 | reverse complement strand
GCGAGACCGGTCAGGCCGGGAACAGGGATAACCCATGCGATGTCGGAGGCATCATAGCCTGCAAAGCAGATTGGGACCTTGTTCGCCGACCCCATCAGGGCCAGCAGCTTCGAACGGCTGCATGAACAGGCCGGACAGAAGACTGCACCGACCAATGCGCCAGAACAACGAATTACCTCTTGCAATACGGGAGCCATCCACAGAAGACATCGCCGGCGACCAAGGTGGTTGCGCCATGACCCGACATTTGTGCTGGATGCAGCGAAGGTCGCGATCCGATCCTCGCGGAGGACCTTCAATCCGAAAGCATATCGCCCGATCCGCCGAGTTCCTCAGGCAGGTCTTTCAGCTTGGGAAGGCTATCCTTCATTGGAAGAACCGTCTCCTGGTAATGGACGTGAACTGCCGGTTCGAACTTGAGCGACGGAATGAGCGGGGCGTACACGTCGACAAGGTTCCAGGCCGGCAGTTCGGAGAAAAGATGCCCTCCGCAGGCCGTGCACCAGCGGCGCAGACTTCTTCCGCTACGACTGTAGGTCGCGATGTTTTCGGCTCCCTTCAATATGGTCAAGGCGGACGGGGGCCAAAGAGTGAAGCCGTTGACCGGTGCCCCCGACCAATGGCGACAGGAATTGCAGTGACAATAGCCCATCGCGACCGGTTGCCCGGTGACGCTGAACTCGACTGAACCGCAAAAGCATTTTCCCGTATGCGTTTCAGCGCTGCTCATGACAGGCTCCCGCACGAATGAGGGGTGCTAAGTTCCCAGACGATGTTGCCAACGATCGACGGCGGAGGCAATAGATGTCGAGGAATTCGGCCCGCAACCATGGTCTTGCCGTAGCGGGAGGTAGCCGTGCCGCAACGCGTTATCAGACGGCTAGCAGCGATCGTCGCACTTGACGTCGTCGGCTACAGCCGACTTACCGGCCTCGACGAGGAAGGAACGTTGGCCCGCCTAAAGATATTGCGGGACGCCATTATCGAGCCGGCGATCGCAGATGCACATGGGCGCATCGTCAAGACAATGGGTGACGGGCTTCTGATCGAATTCCCGAGTTCTGTGGATGCCGTTCGTTGTGCCATCGTGATCCAAAGCGGGATGGCGACCCGCAGTTCTGATACCGAGGCGGACCGGCGCGTGGAGTTGCGCATCGGAGTTCACGTCGGCGACGTCGTGGTCGATGGCACCGACCTCCTTGGGGACGGCGTCAACATTGCCGCACGGCTCGAGGGTGTAGCTCCCGCGGGAGGGGTCTCGATCTCGGAGGACGTCTGGCGCCAGGTCGACGGCAAGGTGGCCACCACCTTCTCTGACATGGGCGAGGTCGTTCTGAAGAACATCTCGCGACCCGTCCGCGTCTATCGCGCCAACCTTGGCAAGGAAAGCACGGACCAGCCCCCGTCGCACGCGATGACTCGGGAAGACCTGCCGACGATCGCCGTGATGCCGTTCTCAAACCTGAGCGGCGATCCGGACCAGGAGTTCTTTGCAGATGGCCTCGCCGAGGACATCATCACCACCCTGTCCAAGCTCTCGGGCCTGCGGGTGATCGCCCGCAATTCCAGCTTCATCTACAGGGACCGGGTCGCTGACGTCCGGGACGTGGCCAAGCAACTGGGCGTGCGCCATGTCCTTGAGGGCAGCGTCCGGCGGAGCGGCTCTCGCATTCGCATCTCGGTGCAGCTTATCGACGGGCGGTCCGGCTCTCCCATCTGGGCTGAGCGCTACGACCGCACCATCGAGGACATCTTTGCCGTCCAGGACGAGATCACCCTCGTCCTTGCCACGGAGCTGCAGGTCAGTTTGACGGAGGGTGAACAGGCACGGCTTCAGTACACGACAACGAGCAATGTGGAGGCTTGGACCCAATGGGTTCACGGCCTTTCTTATTACCGACAGGCGGTGACGAAGGAGAACTGCGGTCGGGCGCTTCCCCATTGGGAGAAGGCGCTGGCCCTCGACCCTGGCTCGGCGGCGCTCAACGGAATGCTTGGCCTGCTCCATTATGTGGATGCCCGCTTTGGTTGGTGGGATACCCGCGAGACGGCTCAGCATAAGGCGCGATCCTACGCCGACAAGGCTCTCGAACTCGATTCTGAAAGTGCCGTTGCCTTCACGACGTCGAGCCTTGTGCTCCTGCTGGAGGGACGCTTTGATGAGGCCGCCGCCCATGCCAGAAAGGCCGTCGAACTGGCTCCGGGGTCTGCCGACGCGGCGAGCTTCGCGAGCTTCGTATTCGCCTCCGCAGGTCTCCCCGAGAAGGCCATCGAGTACAGTGAGAGGGCGACGAAGCTCAGTCCCAAGTATCCAGGATATTACCTCGGACATCTCGGCCACGCCTATCGCCTCGCAGGTCATTTTGAGATTGCGATCGCAGCGTTCAAGGCTTACGAGGCGCGCAATCCCGGCTTCGGCCTCGTCGACCTCGTGATTGCATATTGCCAGAGCGGACGTGCTGATTTAGCCGAGCAAACAGCCAAGCGTCTTCTATCCCGACATCCTGACTTCACCATTCGAAGATGGGCTTCGACCCAAATCCGACGCGATCCCACGCAACTTGAGGCCGAGAAGGCCGCCCTTCGTTCCAGTGGCCTGCCGCTCGGGGACTAGACAGCTCAAGAGGCGACTTCGGCCGAACGTGTGCGCATCGCGCAGCCCGACCCACGGCACGACGGGCCGCAGCGGTCGCAATCGACCTGAAGGTCCGCAATTAAAGATCTGAGGTTCGAAGCTGCCAGTCCGCTA
>NZ_JBWLUZ010000087.1:0-2792 GCF_057784325.1 Mesorhizobium sp. CNPSo 4689 | reverse complement strand
GAAAATCCGAAACGTCTCGGTGAGAAGTTCCATGAAGACGTCGATTTCCGGCTCGGTGATGATGAGCGGCGGAGCCGCCATGAACCATTCGCCGAACTTTCCGCTCGCCGCGCGACGCGAATAGATGTGGAGGCCAAGATCGCGGGCGATCTCGCAGATGCGGTAAGACGCCTGCGTGGCGGCGGGGAAAATTGCCTTGGTAGCCTTGTCCTCGACGATCTCCACCGCGTTCAAAAGTCCCATGCCGCGCACGTCGCCAATGGTTGTGCTTCTGTCCTTCAATGCGTTTAGCTTTTGACGAAGGATGACGCCCATACGCTGAGCATTCCCCATCAGATCTTGGTTCACCATCTCACTGAGTACCGCAACGCCGATCGCTGAGGAAAGGGGATTGCCGGAATAGGTGTGGCCATGCAAGAAGCCACCAGATTCGACAACCTTGTCGACGATCTTGTTAGGGGCAATCATGGCGCCGAGTGGCGTGTATCCTGCGCTCAAGCCCTTCGCGCAGGCGACAAGATCGGGCAACGCGTCGGGCCAGTGATGGGCGGCCAAAAAGGTTCCCGTACGGCCGGCGCCACACATCACCTCATCAAAGATGAGCAGTACGCCGTAGCGGTCGCAAATCTTCCGGACTTTGGAATAGTAACTGTTCGGCGCCACCAACGCGCCGGTGGCGACGCCGCCGACCGGCTCCATGATGAAAGCGAGTACCGTGTCCTCGCCTTCCGCAAGAATCTGTCTTTCGAGTTCGTCCGCACAATGGTCGGCATAGGAGTGAGCGTCGTAGCCCTCGGGGATGCGGTAGCTCAATGGTGCCGGGACCTTGGGCATTATCCGCATAATCGGGCCGAATATCTGGTCCCGATCCGGATCGCCGGTCACCGCAGCGGCGCCGAGCGTCGAACCATGATAGCCTGGTATACGCGCAAAAATCTTTGAGCGCTTTGGTTGACCCGTGACCACGGCGTATTGACGTGCAAGTTTGAGGGTGGATTCGATGGCTTCCGAACCACCGGAGACAAGAAAAGTCTGATCGAATCCCGTGCCCGCAAGCTCCGAAATCATCTTGCACAGCGTTTCGGTCGCCTCGCTGGTGAATGCCGTGCGAACGACGTAGCTAACGCGCTTGGCCTGTTCGATCATGGCCTCGCGCACGCGCTCATTGCCATGGCCGATGTTGGCAGCGACGGCGCCGGACGACCCGTCAAGATAGCGCTTGCCGTCGATGTCCCAGAAGAAGATGCCTTTGGCATGCGAAATCATGGGAGTTTTGGTGACGCCGCGCCCGGCATAAAAGGCCCCTCCGGAAGACTCCTTTTGAACGGGGTTTGGCTCTGCGCTCAGTGTGGACATGTTGCACCTTGTTCCTGACTATTAATTGGTTTTTTGCCGGCGCCGCACCTATGCGCCCCTCTCACGCCGCAGCGCATAATTTGAGTGCGTCGCGGACGGAAAGAGATTCCAGTTCGAGGAGAGCGCCCTTCAGACGCCTGGCATTCGCCTCGCCGATAATGGGGCTTGAGAGAGTGAGGAACTTGGCTTCCACCTCTGCCGGCCCAAAAGCGGGCCCGCCAGGGGCGCCGGTCGGTACCTCGGCCTCTTCGGAAAAGGCTTCGCCATTCCGAAGGGTCACATTGACGCGGGCAGGCAGAAGCTTTTTCGCATAAAACTTCTCATCGGCGCCGTCGAGTGTTGAAAGCCTTATTTGTGACGCTGTTGCCTGGAGGTTTTTGTCCGCCAAGTCGTTTTCGCGCAGGCCCGTCGCGGACGACTTGTCGTGCAGTTCGAGCGCGAGCGCGTAGGGGATATGGAACGCGGCCTCGACGGTCGATTGCGGCCAAGGGCCGTTGAAGTCGCGGACGAACTCGCTCACCGTCTCAACGTGAATGCCCTTGATGTCGGCCCGGCCAAAACGATAGCGGGTCAGCAACGCGCGCACACAGTCAACCGCCGTGTGGATCCAGCGACAGACGCCAAATGGCTTGAAGCCGGTCTCGAGGATGAAGTAGCGCTCGCCCCACCGGTCGAGCATGTCGCGAGGTTCAAACCGGTCGGACCCAGCCATGGCCCAGAACCCATCGTCGCCCTCGAAGATGGTGCGATTACCATGGAAACCGGCGCGGACGAGATCCACCGCCGTAATGGCGCCCTTGTTTGCCCACCCATAGTTGTTCTTCAAAAGGCTCATCGGTCGGGAATGGAACTTGCGCAGAAAGGGAAGCGGCGCATGCATCGGGGTCAGCCCATAGGCATCGGCAATCTGGTCAGGGCTAAAACGGTGCAACAAGCTCGCCGCGGTGCAGGCGCCGAAGACCTGCCAACTGGCATAGCCCTTGACCTGGCGATCGCGGTCTTCGCTAGGCCGCATCGCGGTGCCAAGGCGTAGCGACATCTCGTAGCCGCCGACAATCGCCGCGATCAGCCCCCTGCCGGAGCTGTTGACCTCTTCGGCGACGGCAAGCGCAGCGGGGATAATCGACGCGCCGGGGTGGCCGAAAAGGATGTAGGAATCGTCGAGGCTCAACATGCTAGCGCTATGCGCGTTGGCATGGGCCGCATTGGCCGGATGGAAGCGCAGTGAAGTGCCGAAAACCGTGCTGAGACCACCGGAATCGAGACGCGCGAGATAGGGCGTCATTTGCCCCGCCCCGCGGGTCTTGCTTCCCGCGATCATGCAACCAACATGATCAAGGACGAGAAGCTTCGCCTGGTCGCGGACATGTGACGGCAAATCGTCATAACTCATTCCGGCGACCGTGCTGGCGACGTCTTGTGTCAGAGGCATTTTC
>NZ_JBWLUZ010000086.1:0-2815 GCF_057784325.1 Mesorhizobium sp. CNPSo 4689 | reverse complement strand
GTAACCGCCCGGTTGTTACCGCGGAGATTTCGCTTTGATGCGAGCGATGAGTTCCTGGTCATCGACGAAGGCTTCGAGGAAGTCATTCCATTCGTCAGCGGTGCGGCGCGCATGGGTAAGCATTTGCTCCAGCTCTTCCATTCCGTCGCGGGTAAGCGAAGTTATTGCCTCGTCCGGTCCGGTGTAGACGCTGATGATGCTGCCGTAGCTCAGGTTGTCATCATTGCTGACGATCGCCTGAAGGAGTTCGGCATCTTCATCGAGCAATTTGGCGACGTAGTCGATGCTGAACACATGGGTCACCGTTGCCATCAGGCAGCCTCGGCGGAGATGGCGGTGACAGGTGACCAATTCCAGGGAAGCAACTCGTCGAGGCGATTGATCTTGTGATCGTGGATGCGGTCGAGCACGTCTGCGAGATATGCCTGCGGATCGATGCCGTTCATCTTGGCCGTCTCGATGATTGTCATGGCGCGAGCCAGGGTCTCCGCGCCGGTGTCGGCGCCGGCAAATAGCCAGTTTTTTCTTCCGATTCCAATCGGGCGCAGGGCTCGCTCGGCGGCATTGTTGTCCATGGCGACGCGGCCGTCTTCGAGGAACAGGCACAATGATGGCCAGCGGCTCAGGCCATAACGGAAGGCTTTTGCCAAATCGCTCTTGCCCGGAATGCGGGTCAGTTGCGTTTCGATCCAGACACGGAATGCCCCGATCTTTGGTTTGCTATGCTTCTGACGTGCGGCAAGGCGGGCATCGGCAGGCTGACCCGCAATGCCGTGCTCGATGTCATAAAGCGCACCGATACGGTCGAGAGCCTCGCGTGCGATCTCGGATTTGTTCGAGGTCCAGATATCATGGAAGTCGCGTCGCCAATGCGCCCAGCATGCCGCTTCTCGGAAGCGGGATGTTCCATCGGCTCCAGGCTCATAAAGCTTGCCGTAGCCTTTGTAGCCGTCAGCTTGGAGGATGCCGCTTGTCTGCCTCAGATGGCGGAGGACGTGGTCTTCCTTCCAGTCCGGAGCAAAGTAGTAGACCGCGCCAGGCGGAGCGCCGCCCGCCCATGGGCGTTGATCGCGGACATATGTCCAGATCCTGCCTTTCTTTACGCCTTTCCCCAGCCCTTTGTCCTGCATGGAGCGATCCAGCACCCGGATCGGGGTATCGTCGGCATGAAGAAGGTCGCTGGCCATGATCACGGTTCCGATCCGCTCGATCAGGGGCTGAAGCACCTGCATGGCGCGACCGCACCAATCGACCAACGTACTGTCGGGGATGTCGGCACCCATGCGGGCGAAGATTTCGTTCAGGCGATACAATGGCAGGTGATCGTCGAACTTCGAGACCAGGATGTAAGCCAGAAGGCAGGCGCCCGCCATGCTGCCTGGTATCGGACGGCTGGGCGCGGGCAACTGCACCATCTTTTCGCAGCAGCGGCAGGATTTCTTCAACCGAGCGACCTCGATGACCTTCATCTGCGCGGCGATCATGTCGAGGATTTCGCTTGTGTCTTCGCCCACAAGACGTAGTTCACCGCCACAGGCGGGGCAGCAGGCGCCGGGATCGAGCTCCCTGCGCTCGCGAACTGCCTTGTGCGACACGCGCGGACGCCGGCGCGTGATCCTTTCGGGCGCGTTCGTCATAGGCGCGACAGACGCTGTCTCGTCGGCCTCATTGATTGGCCCGGCATTGCTCTCCGCCGCGGCGATCAAAAGGTCCTCCAGCGCCAGTTCCAGCTGCTGGATTTCCCGCTCGACTTTTTCCGAAGACTTGCCGAAGACCTGTTTCTTCAGCCGGGCAATGCGCAGCCGCAAGGCCTGGATCAACTGGTCATGCGCCTGCAACGTCGCCGACATCTTCGCATTTTCCGCCTGCAAGGCGGCGATCATCGCCTTCAGAAAGGCAGGATCGTCTGGAAGATTTTCGGCGACATTCGGCATGCACCTGACTACCATAAGTCAGGGCGAGTAGCCATAAAAACCATTAGATTCAGAGAGATAAATCACCCGACACGCGCCGGCGGCGCACCCCAATTGGGGCGTCGCCAGTCAATTCCTTCCCACAACATCGCCATTTGCGCTGACGTCAGCCGGGCCGTCCCGTCGGCCGCCGACGGCCACGGAAAGCGGCCCTTCTGCAAGACCTTGTAATAAAGACAGAACCCCTGGCCATCAAAATAAAGAAGCTTCAAACGGTCGCCACGCCTTCCCCGAAAGGCGAAGACCGCGCCTCCCGTCGGCTTCTGGCGCAACACATCCTGCGTCAGTGCAGCCAAACCCTCGATCCCTTTGCGCATGTCCGTGAACCCGCAGGCAAGGTACACCCGAACCCCAGTTCCCGGTCCGATCATGCTGTCTCAACCGCCTGGATAAGCCGAGTCAGAGTGGCGGTATCGATCTCTCTGTCAAAGCGCAGGTTCCGCCCACAGCATAGTTGCAATTCGACCAGCGCTGACAATCTGTCGGTGCCTTTGCCCATACAGGGTTCGCTCCGCGCCACGGGCATGTCCACGGGAAGGAACATGGGACCCGCCGACGGCAACAGGAGCCCCTTCCTCCTCAGCTCTCGCCGCCAGGTGTAAATCTGCTGCCGTGTCACATCATGCCGCTCGGCAACCTCAGTCACAGTCGCCCCGTCAATTCCAACCGACATGACGATGTCGAGCTTCTTCTTATCACCCCAGCGACGACGCCGTTCAGCACCAAGAATCTCGACACGCATCGCAAACCTCGCACAAGACACGTCGCAAACGACGTCGTTAAACACGTGTCATAGGCCATCACGACGATATCAGGCAGGCGGTGACAATCGGGCGGTTACG
>NZ_JBWLUZ010000085.1:0-3046 GCF_057784325.1 Mesorhizobium sp. CNPSo 4689 | reverse complement strand
GCAAAGGGCAGTGCATGGAACTCGATGATCGCGTCAAAATAGGCGCGAAACGGAGATGGTGAGGCAATGCCAGGCTGGGTGGGTGAGGGCTGGGAACTTCTGAAGGAAAGCATCAGCGGCTTCGCAAACGACAACGCATTGAGCCACGGTGCCGCGATGGCCTTTTATGCCACCACGTCGCTGGCGCCGATCCTGCTCATCATCGTTGCCATCGCAGGCTTCGCCTTCGGCAATGATGCCGCCGAACTCGCCCTTTCGGCGCAGATATCAGGGGTGATGGGTCCACAGAGCGCCGACCTTTTGCAGGCCGCGATCGAAACCGCATCGCAGAAATCGGCGAGCACATTGGCCACGATATTGGGCTTGGTGACCCTGATTTTCACCGCATCAGGCGTCTTCGGCGAAATGCAGCTTTCGCTGAATGAGATCTGGAAGGTCAGGCCGAGCGGTACGTCGTTTTCACGATTGGTGCGGGCTCGCGCGGCAAGTCTGGGTCTGGTGGCCGCGTTGGGTTTCATACTGCTCGTGTCTCTGGCGGCAAGCACGGCGATCTCGGCCCTCGGCGACATCATCAACGCGCATCTGCCTTTTGGCGAACTGATCGTGAGCGCAATCAACACGATCGTGTCTTTTGTCCTGATCGCCCTGCTGTTCGCCGCAATCTACAAGGTCCTGCCTGACAGGACCCTGAGATGGCGCGACGTGGCCATCGGCTCCATCGTGACCGCATTTCTTTTCACGGTCGGCAAGTCGCTGATCGGCTGGTACATCGGAACAAGCGCCATCGCGACGTCATATGGGGCGGCCGGCGCGCTGCTGGTCGTGCTGCTATGGGTATATTATTCAACGCAGATTTTTCTGTTCGGCGCGGAAATCACCCGAGCCTATTCCATCAGGCAGGGGAGCCGGCCCGATCTGGCACCGGTCGTAGCGGCGAGCACTGGGGCAAGGCGGACCGATCGAACCGCGTCGAAAACCGAGGTCGTCATGTGGATTGTCCTCAGCAGTCTGGTCACCGCGGCCATTTCACGAATCCGGCGGACCGACAAATAGGTCTGAGGCACTTCGACAGCGGTTCGACGCCGCCAACCTTTTGTGTCCGCCGGCGTTGTTCCTTCTTGAGCGAAGGAGAAACCGATGCTGACAAAATCCAATACCTCGAAAGCCACGCAAAAGCAGCGGCGCGTGCAGCGCAAGGTCGATGCCGACGATCGCCGCAGGTCGAAGGCGAAATCCGCCGGCGCCATGCAGGCGGGAGCTCGCCTCTATCCCGAGCCGCCTTTCCCGAAGCAGCATCACCCCAAGCCCGGCGAAGAGTGGAAGATCGAGCCGGCGCCGCTCTATGACGCGCCGTTCTGGCAGGGCTCGAAAAAGCTCGATGGCAAGGTGGCGCTGATCACCGGCGGCGATTCCGGCATCGGCCGGGCGGTCGCCGTGTTGTTCGCGCGCGAGGGCGCCGACATCGCCATCGCCTATCTCAGCGAGGACCGCGACGCCGAGACGACGAAGCAGGCGGTCGAGGCCGAGGGCCGGCGCTGCCTGGCGCTGCGCGGCGATGTCGCCAGCCGCGCCTTCTGCCGCCGCGCGGTGGAACGGACGGTGAAGCAGTTGGGCGGTCTCGACGTGCTGGTCAACAACGCCGCGTTCCAGGTGCATTCGGTCGATTTCACCGACCTTACCGAGGAGCATTTCGACACCACGCTGAAGACCAATCTCTACGGCTATTTCCATATGGCGCAGGAGGCGGTGCCGCACATGAGGCCGGGTTCGGCCATCATCAACACCGGCTCGGTCACCGGCATCGACGGCTCGAAGCATCTGGTCGACTATTCGATGACCAAGGGCGGCATCCACGCCTTCACCCGTGCGTTGTCGGGCAGTCTCATCGGCAAGGGCATCCGCGTCAACGCGGTGGCGCCGGGGCCGGTATGGACGCCGCTCAACCCGTCGGAGAAAGAGGCCGAGGACGTCTCGGTGTTCGGTGCGAAGACGCCGATGAAGCGCCCGGCCCAGCCGGAGGAGATCGCGCCGGCCTATGTGTTCCTGGCCTCGCCGCAATGCTCCAGCTACATCACCGGCGAGATCCTGCCGATCGTTGGCGGGTATTGATCTGGGTTGGCTCCTGAAATCGAGCCGCTCACTCAGCATTCAAGGGCGGAACCCTATGCCCCATGACAGGGCTCGACTCCGTGCGGAAAGAATTTCGTTTCGTTTGGAACAAGGCGAGAGACTGGCTGTTTCCTAAGACCTCATGTCGAGGCGAGGGAACAACCAAGAAGGACCAACCCCATGGCGACCAAGGCTGCATCGAAGGGTCTGAATGAACTCTTCCACGACACACTCAAGGACATGTATTTCGCCGAGAAGAAGATTCTCATCACGTTGCCGAAGATGGCAAAGGCAGCGCAAAGCGAGGCTCTGAAATTGGCATTCGAAAAGCATCGCAATCAGACCGAAGAGCATGTTGCTCGCCTCGAGGAAGTCTTCGAGGTCATCGACAAGAAACCGGCTGGCAAAACGTGTGCCGCCATCATGGGCATCACCGAGGAAGGCGCCGAGATCATCAAGGAATATAAGGGCTCGCCGTCTCTGGATGCCGGCCTCCTGGCGGCAGCACAGGCCGTCGAGCACTATGAGATTTCGCGCTATGGCACGCTACGGACCTGGGCATCCGAACTCGGACTGACCGAGGCGGTCAATCTCCTGGACCTGACGCTGATCGAGGAGAAAGAAACCGACGCGGCACTCACCGAACTTGCTGGATCGGCCGTCAACGCGGCGGCGGAAGCCGCGTAACGGCAGGCAGACATCCCCTCTATTGTCGTCCCGAGCCCTGGTGACCGGTCACCAGGGCTCGGACTACTTTCAATCGAATGGCTCCGCGAGGAATGGAACATTAGAGCGGGATGAACTTAGGTTGGGCATATCCGGCTTCAGTGAAGTAATTTTGGCATTCGTTTGAAGTGACGGTGCCAAGGATTTGGCCGATAGCGCCACAGACGGTTTCGACTGTTCGCTTGGCAGCCTTGCGCAGCCAGTGCTTGAG
>NZ_JBWLUZ010000084.1:0-3124 GCF_057784325.1 Mesorhizobium sp. CNPSo 4689 | reverse complement strand
CCCCCCACCCCTGTCCCCGCTGCTCATGCATCGCCGTGCCTCGTCACCCCGTAGTCCTCTCCGACGCGGCTGAGCCGGAAAGTTTGACAAACTCGTCAAACTCTTCGAGTCTTTCATAGCGCTGTATCGCCCGATAGGCCGCTCCTCGCTGGCGGGGCACGGCACTAGGCTTGCGATCGAAGGGGCGGCTTTTGCCCCCTCTCACGTCTTCAGTCGTCCCATTCGTCATCATCGAGCGGCTGATAGTCAGGAACGACCCGGATAATCGGACGAGGACGTTCATAGCGCCAGTAGTATTCGTCTGGCGGCTGCGCCTCATAGGTCCGATAGGCGCGCTGGTAATATTTACGGTGCTTCCAGTGCTCTTTGTGCACTTTGCGCGGCCGTACGCAGTAGCCGTCCCGGGTTAAGTAAGCGCATGTCACTCGCGCCTCCTGGACCAGGCCGCGGTGGGCCGGCGCGCCAAGTGTCATCGGCGCCGCTTGGGCGCCGAAGGTCAGCGACAAAATCGCGCCGGCCAAGGCAAAAACAGGCAGCTTCATTCGCTTCTCCATCGTCTCAGGTCATGGCCGAACAACACTTCGATTTCGGACGATTTAGGGCGCTCGAAATCACTTTGTTTTTCCGTCGCACATCTACCCGCCAATTCACCGGCCCCGTAACGTGCACCCGATGAACGGCAGATCCTTCCCACTTGCCGGAGTCACCCCTTCAACGGAGATCGCCTTTCCGTGACCATGAAATACCCGTTTTTCGAGGACACACTCGGCAAGAAAGTCGCGATCGGCACGGGGCTGTCGTGCTCGAGGTGCCTGCGCTAGCCCGCCGCCTAGGCGACGACTACCGCTGCATGCATTGGATCTGGTCAAGGCGCTCTATTGCCAACCATGTCGATAGGCCGGCCGCGAGGATCGAAACCTCCTCTTCACAAACCGTGCTATGACGCCGGACAAGCGGCGTTAGTTTGGCATCTTGAAGTCGACGTCGACCAGACTGAACTTTCCCGGAATGTGCGCCTTTAATCTGGTTTCAGTGCTTTCCCAGGCGGGTTGATGGCAAGGTGACGCCTGTTCATGTCCAGCGAGACGCCCCCGGCCTCCCAAATGTGAAGAGCACCCCCATCGGGTGGGTGCGAGTGCAGCAGCGCATGGCCGACGGTCAGTCCATGCTGCATATCTGCTGGAAAATCCATCCGCGGAACGCCGCGCGACGATGTCATAGTGGGCGGCATGAACGGCACCTCGCGCACAACCATGCTAACGTTCTCGCCATTGTCCAAATTGAAGAAAAATGTTGGCATCCCCACCGCGCTCAATTTCGGGCCGAGGGCCGCGGCTGGCTCCTTGGACATGAAGAAATGGAATTGCGCGGCGTTCTCGTAGTTCGCTATGCCGAATGCAAATAGGCCATTTCCCGGTCTTCCTACTTGCTTACCGAGGGCAAGATGCCTTGCGGGGATAGTGAGTGATACAACCTCGACGGCGCCTGTCTCTGGCAAGGTGGGTTTTTCCCAGACCACGGTTGCGCGCTCATCAACAAACCCCCGGCTGTTGCGTGAGCGAAGGTATTCGACATCTTGCCTGTCGAAGGCCAGCCGGAATTTGTGGTCGGCATGGAGGCTTACCTTTTGCACCCGTCCCAATCCTGTCGGCATAAGGTAGAACGAGTTGCGATGTGCCCAAGCTGCCCACACCCACGAATACAGGTCATGTGGCCCATAAACAGTAAGTGCACGCGCTTGCGTATTGCACTGTCGATCGCATTGCTGATCGCTTGCTTCCTGGAAACCATAGGCGGCTACTTCCTGAACCTCACACGCGCACCGCCGTCATTCTTGGCAATGAACTCGACGCGTGCCGATTCGAGGCCGCGCCGAAAGTCACCGGCTTTCACTCAGCCTTCAGTACCTGGTGTCTGATCAACCAGTCACGAATGATCAATCGGACGGCTTCAGGTCGTGAAACATCATGTTCTGCAACAAATTGATCGACGCCTGCGAGCATGTCCGGTTGAAGGCGGACCATGATCGGCACGCCCTTTCCGGTCGGGGCCGGTCCGCGTTTCTTTGATACCACGGTTTCTTGCTTTGGCATGAAACTCTGATATCATAATTTCCGTTCTTACGGAAGCACCAGGGCCACACACGAAACCAGATTTGGAGAAGATCCGATGCCGAACGGCCTTGTTCGGGCTGCCGCCGCAGGCATGGCCCTCGATCTCATGACGTACCTCATAGCCGTAACGGATCATTGGTGGGGTGATCTAGGCGGGGAGTACCGGGCTGGGCAGCGCGCCTAGCAGGGCGAGCCGCGAGCCCTGTTAACCAGCCGAAGCCGAACCGGTATCAAATATACGCGCCTGTGCTAAAAATGCCTGCAATGCCGGGAACAAGCCGGCGCTCTTTCTTGCCGGGGGGCAAAGAGCCGTGTTGGTCAACTGTGCGCAATGCACCATGGTAGTAAGCTCGGCCACGCCTAAGTGTCCGCGTTGCGGTCATCATAACGCACTGGACCACCAAGCTGCCTCAGAGCCGTTGTTCGGAAGCATTGAAAAACACAGCCGGTCCGAAAACGTCGAGAGGCTATTTCTGGCGACCTTCCTTGGCATCTTCGGCGCCGGAATGTTGACGGTTCTGATTTTGATCGTCCACCAGGTTACGACAGGTGTCGTCCTGCCTAAGTGAGCCTCCGGTACAATGGCGCTGGCGGGGCTGCCAGGGCCTCTGAGTTAACAGGCGGCCCGGCTACCTCCTCGTCGGGACTAGCCAGCTCTGGGTCGCTTTCGAGGCTTATGCCCAGAAATTGTCCCAGGCGTAGAGGTCGTAGAAGTGGTCCCTGGCGTCCATCAACTTGCCGTTCTTGATGTCGAAAACGATGCAACAGAGCACGTCCAGCCGTTTGCCGTTGCGCTCCCCGGTATTCTGATGGACGCCGACCACGAGCCCGTCCTCGCTCTCCGTCACGTGCAAAAGTTTTGCCTTGAAGGTCCCGTGGGTTTCGCTGCCCAACTGGCCGAACTGGCCAAAGATTGCCTCGTGGCCTTTATGGTCTCCGGCCACGGGACTCTTGCCCGGAGTATGCCAGGTGCAGGTCTCGTCGATGATTAGCGCCAGCGTGTCCATGTC
>NZ_JBWLUZ010000083.1:0-3267 GCF_057784325.1 Mesorhizobium sp. CNPSo 4689 | reverse complement strand
AAATTGACGGTGGCAACCAGATAGCCTGCCTCATCGTAAACCTTGATAATCGAGCCCGATTGATCAGCGCCGGTCGAGGATCCTGCCGACAGGGCGGCATGGGCCATTTCGATTGCTCTCGGGCTGGCCAGGTCGGCGCTGGAAAGCTCGTGCTCCAATGTCGTGGTCTTGCCGAACTCTACGATCTCAAAGCGGAAATTGGGCATGGTGCACCTCTGCTTCCAAGCAATGTCCAAGACGGCAGAGCGTTCCAAAGGAACGCTCTTACCTCCAGCCCGTTAGGTCTCCAACACGAGGAGATTCATACATGGCTGCTAAACAAGGCAAGAAGGACAACCGCCTCTCTGACAAGGAGGCAATGCATTTAGCGGAAATCACAGACGTTTCGCCTCAGCAGGCTAAGGATCTTGCTGAAAAGCACGGCAAGGCCAAAGCCGAGAAGGAAGCCAAGAACTTCAAGGCGGAGGGCTGACGTGGCGACACGGATCGACACAGATCGAGACGCTAGAGCCAAACGGGCAGCCCAAGAGATAATAGACTTGGAGCGCAAGGCGCGCGAAGCTAAGACTGCCCGTTGACGGGAGGCGCGGACAGCTCAGAAATCCAGCACCCACGTCTGGCATGATGAAACTTGCGGAGATGATGGGCATCGCTTGATGAGGTGCTAGTCACTGTGTTGGGGCGGATCACCGCCATCGCGACCGAGATAATCGCTGACCGCGGCCATGATGGCCAGGAATGAGGCGGAGTATCTTGCGAACCCGAATGCCTGTGCAGCTACAAGTTTTGCACCATGCCAATGCTGATCGACAAAGTCAGAGGCCGAGTGCCGGACTTCGGCGGACGCCTCCCCAAATAGCTCACGTTCTTTCGCAGTTGGCTCGAACGACCTGCCGATAATGTGACCCAGCAACAGTCCTCCGGCTGAACCGGCGATAACCTTTACCCGAGCGGAATTTGTGACGGTCTGAGGCGCGTGCTTCACAAAGGGAATTGTCGCTCCAAAACGCGGTTCTGGCGCGCTCGGTTCGACAGGGTTCCTTAGCCCTTTTTTGCCTTCAGCGCTCCTTCTGCCGGCATCAAATACCGCAACCGCGCCCAGCGCTACCGCCGCCGCTGTGCCGCCGTTTTCCTTGATGGAGTCTGACACGCCACCAACGACCTCGGCGACCTTGTGCTTCGCGTATTGAGTGGTCACGTCGGCCAGATGCCGCGGCTGCAGGCGGCGGCTTATTTCGCTTACAGGCGCAAACAGGGCCTGCCGTTCCAGTCTGCTTTGCAACTGGATCTCTCTCAGGTCATCGTTGAGTGGCGCCATAACGTATCCCCTGCTTCACCGCAGCCAGATCGCTGCGCACCTGGTTGACAGTCTCGACTGGGGTGATGGTCCATCCGACCAATGCCCGTTTTGCCAGGTAGAGGGAAAGCAATCCTCCCCCGAACAACGCAATGCCAACGATCAGACACGCCACCATTGCGCTGATACCAGCAAGAATTACCGCCAGGATCAGGAATTGGACCATTGCGAAAGATGCCAGGATGAAGAGGATTACGGCCGCAATCCCGCATACACCCGAGGAGACGAGTGTTGAGGTCTTGCTCCTCATTTCCGCCTCGAGCAGGCGCATGTCCAACCGCATCAAGGAAGCGAATTGACCGATCGCTTCGCTGACGAGATTACCAAAGGGGCGACGATCGCCATCATCATCCATGGACAAAGCCCCTCTCTTCTCAGGACCGATCCGAGCTTCGCATGATACGGGTGAGCATCACGCCGGCCAGGATACCGATACCAAAAAACGCCGCTGGTTGACGCTGCGCGAACTTCGTAACTGAGTCGAACAGTTCGCCGACATTGCGATCTCTGATATCGGTCGAGATCCGCTCCACACCTTCAGCCGCGCTGCGGACCATGCCTGCGACCTGAGGGGATTGCTTTTCGATACCGTCCGCGGCCTCCTTGACGGAGTGCGCAATGTTGGCAATCGCGTCTGCTCCAGCGGTCTTGTTCGACTCAACCGCTTCTTTGAACGCGCCCGCAGCATCGGAAGCGACGGACCCTGCGTAGTCCTTTGCGTCGGCCGTTACAGAGGCCGCAGCGTCTTTCAGATTGGTCGCTGTTTCCGTCGCACTCGACTTCAATTTGCCGAGGGATTCCGCACTTCTTCCGGCAGGTTTAGGGCTGGACGGATTCTGCCAATTCTCATCAGATGAATTAAATCCGGTGGGGTCGTTAGGGTTGGGTGTGTTCACGATGTTTTACTCCTGTTCATTGGAGGTGAACTCCGCCGGCACCATGCGGTTCCTAGCGTCGGCAAATTTTTTGTTGCTCCGAGGAGCGGCGGCGAACGGGACCGCCAGGCGGGTAATTTTCGGCAAGGGCTGAGGTCCAACGCGCATGGTTTTATGATGCGGATCGGGCGATGGATCGCATCCATCCCTGAAACGAGGCGTGGGAACTTAAGCACCTCGGTGCTTGTTTACGATCATCCCCAAGGAGGATCGAACAATGACCGCAAACGAAAACCGTCGTGAGACCGGCGCCACCAAGTACCCGGCAAAAAACGACCCCGACCCGTCGGACAATTTCTCTCAGGATGCGGCAGGCAACAAGAAGCCGGCAAGCGGGATGGGATTGACTCGGCCCGCCGGCGACGTGGACGAAAAGACCCGCCAGTCCGACGGACAGAACCCGCCTAGGCCGGCGGCTCCAAGCCCCGATACGCAAAAGACCTCTGGCGCGGGCCCTCCGATCGCGGAGCGCTCGAAAGACGCCAAGGCGCCAAAGGCAGGACGCCAGCCAGGCGCGTACAAAAAGGACTGAATACAACAGATCTCGCCCAACACCGGTCGACATATCGACGTGCTTGTGAAAGCGGGGTGGTGAGGTTTCTGGGATGTAGGCGCGACGATAGTTTTCCAGGAACTTAGTGTGCACCGGGACATTGAGGAAGACACTCAGCCTCCTCTTCAATTCTGGGAACGCACAATGGCAAAGACCGCAAGACAGTCGTCAGGCAAGCCCGCGACGATCCATGATCAAAAGCTCACGCGAGGCAATGGCGGAGAGCTTCACCAGCTAGCAGAGACGGACACTGAAGTCCTCACCACTGCACAGGGCGGGCCAGTCTCGGATGATCAGAACTCACTGAAGATCGGTTCGCGCGGGCCGACGGTCCTTGAAGACTTTCATTTCCGCGAGAAGATTTTCCACTTCGACCATGAGCGGATCCCCGAGCGCGTCGTGCATGCACGCGGCTACGGCGC
>NZ_JBWLUZ010000082.1:0-3385 GCF_057784325.1 Mesorhizobium sp. CNPSo 4689 | reverse complement strand
AGCCTTGTCAGGCTACACTCCTGTGCGGCCGAAGTCACTGCGCATGACCACCCTCTAGGTGCCCGTTTGCGTCAGTTCGGACGTCCGCTCCGTGCCGGAGCGGCCTCCAAGGGCGGCAATGAACAATGACCGCTTACAGGATCTGGAGCATCGTCAGCGCAATGGCCGCGTTGCGGCGCATTCCAGACATTCACTCCGAGTCCGGTGCGCTTTCATGTTGGCAATCGATGGCCGTCATGAATATGCTTGGCCTGCTGACCTTGCCGCTGAACGGCTAGCGGTTGGGAGGCGGCCATCCTGTCAGAAAAGGGGCTTTCCATGGCTACCGGAACGGTAAAATGGTTCAATTCGCAAAAGGGTTTTGGTTTCATTCAGCCTGACCAGGGCGGCCCGGATGTGTTCGTGCATATTTCTGCCGTCGAGCGCTCCGGCCTGCGGGGCCTCAATGATGGTCAGAAGATCAGTTACGAACTGGTGCAGGACAAACGTTCCGGAAAGACGTCAGCCGATGAGCTTCGGGTGATCTGATGGAGGCTGACCGGCCTCGCGGCGGTCGGTCCTATCCCTTCCAAATCGTCGAGCGGAGAAGCGCTTGCAATTGCTCTGCCAGGTCGAGTTCGCCGCGCGCCTCGATCTCCAAAAGATATCGGGCCTTTGCCAAGCGATCCCCTTCCCTGACCGCAGGATGGGCGCAGATGGCCAGCAACGCCCTTTCCTCCTCTCGGCTCGCTCTGTAGTGGTCGCGGCTGCTGCCGCCCAGTTCGTGGTGGGCCTTGCCGAACGCCGCATATGCTGCCTTGTGCGACTTAATCAGCACTCGCAGTTCGTTGGACGGCTCTCGGTCTCGTCATGGTGGTTCTGAGGCGAGAGCCGTTGCCGCAACCGTCGATGCGGCGACAGCGCTGCCGGAATGGAAAAGCAAGGCGCGGCGGTTTGATCCTGGACGCGGTGAACTCTCCCCTTCACGGTCGTAGAAACCACGGCACCGTAACACGACGGTTCGCGCATTCAAGTCAGGATGGATAGCCCATGTCGGCCCTACAGCCAGCGTGGCTGCGGCGATGCGAAGCATGTGCACCGCGGTCAGGAGTGCCGCGCTCGACAAAGGCTGCGATAGAAGCTTGAACGTGCCGGCAGGCTTACCACGAACGGTGCGCTTCCAGGGGACGACGAATCTTGGCCACCCGCTGTGCGCAAGGGAAAAACGCAGCAGACAAGCCTGCGCTCGGCCGCCCTCCTACGGCCGACGCTGGCGACGTCGGCCCTCATCGGGTAGCAAGGAGGACGCCGCCGCGCCGGCGGTTTGGACCGCCTATCGGCAGTCACAGCGAGCCGAGTCGACGAGGCGATTATGTTGTCGGCCATCAACCCAGTGACCTCGCGCCCGAAGGCTACCTCAGCGAGCCGCGTCTTGTTGACAAGCTAGTCGCTTGTCGAGCCAGGCACCGTCGCCTCCGGACGTGCCCCCTTCCCGGCTCCACGCCTAGCCGCTCATGGCCATGACCACGCACATCGCGTCAAGCTTCGGAAATCTATGAGAAACAGGCGGTCCTGCGAGGTGCGAGCAATGTCCGCACATCGCGAAATCGCCGTATAACCCATTGAAAAACAACAACCGACCGACGCGACACATCGCGCCTTTTTATCTTGCCGTCTTAATCGGTCGTGTTTGTCGATACTTTTCGTCCATCGTCGTTCCTTTCTTTTCGTGCGATAATATACGAATCTATTCTCTGCACTACGATGCCGCCTTTGAGCGTTGAGTTCCGATGCGCCGTGCAGTCTTCCGCGCTCTGCGACGGGGTTGATCGGCTGCACTTTGGCAGCGCGCGAACCGTCGTGGCGCACTTTTCCATCGGACTGACGGAGCATCGTCACAGGCAATCGGGCGCGGTACGGCCGCCTTTCGATCGGCGCGGCCGCAGGCAACGTATGGCCCGCCCCGGCTGCAAGTGGGTTGATTGGGATCGCGCAAAGTCTGCACCAACGTATCCGGCCTCGACGCGCTGCGTCCGACCAAAATGGACATTCGCACGCCCAGGTCCCCAACAAGATACACGGTATGCCAAGGACCGTTGCCTGCCAACGGGTTTGCTGAGCGTCGATCAACTTTTTACGCAGATTCCATGCGGCGGCGCTGCCGATTGGGCTGGCGCCAGCCTGTCTCGAAAATCAGCCGGCAAACACCTTTGCCGGAGAATACGCCTGTCGGTGTGCCAGCACTGCCCATGCAATACGCGCCAGCTTGTTGGCCAGTGCGACGACGGCCCATTTGCGTTTGGCGCGCTGCAGCAGGTCACGGAGCCAGGCGCCCAAAGCGTTGTCCTTTCGTGCCAGATGCGGCAGCGCCGCACGTGGCCATGGATCAGCAGGACGCGCAGATAGGTGCTGCCCCGCTTGCTGATTCCGACCAGCCGGGGTTTGCCTCCGGTCGTAATCTGCCGCGGCACCAGCCCCAACCAGGCGACAAGGTCACGGCCCTTTTTGAAGCTTTCCGCATTGCCGATGGCGGCTGCCAGCGCCGTCGCATTGAGTGCTCCTATGCCGGGCACCGCGCACAACAGGCCTGCCGTTTCGTTGGAGCGCGCCAGCAAAACGAATTCGCGATCCAGTTGCTTGATCCGCTGGTCCATGCTGGCCAGTTCGGCTGCCGTCTCAACGATCAGCTGTTGCATCCGGGTGCTGAGACCAGATGCTCCGGACCGCTCGTTGCGCAGCCACCGATCGAGCATTGCCCTGCCCTTTGCAATGACGATGCCACGGTCAAAGAGAATACCGCGAAGCTGATTGATGAGCGCTGTTCTCTGCCCGACCAGGCGCTCACGCGCTCGGTGCAAGGTTTGGATGTCGAACTGGTCCCGCGACTTCACAGGTACAAACCGCATCGTCGGCCGCGATGCTGCCTCTGCGATTGCTTCGGCATCCCGATCGTCGTTTTTGTGTGACTTGACGTAGGGCTTTACATATTCGGGTGGCATCAGCCGGACCTCGGTTCCATGCCGTTCGCATTCGGCCATGGCCGATGCGTTCAGCTCGATCTGCAATTGATCGGTGGCGCGCTCGATCTCTAGTCTCGCGTTGTGCGGCCGGATCAGGGCCGAGCAAAGGCGTGTGATCGACGCCCGAGAGCGACTGACGAAGATCGATCCCCGGCACTGACGGCGTTCCTGAGTTAGCAAATCTAAATGCAGCGCGGCGCCACCTGTGGTAGAAATGAACTGCTGGAGTAGGTCTCGCGGGAGGAGTCCTTGGGTATAAAATCGAAGCTCGCCAAAATGTCGGCGGCGCTGCTCACCAGGCGTGTGGCCGCCGCTCAATCCACTGCTGCCGTCAAGCCGATCCGAACGTCGCTCGCCGACGTTCCCCTTAGGCGCCAGCCACTTCC
>NZ_JBWLUZ010000081.1:0-3459 GCF_057784325.1 Mesorhizobium sp. CNPSo 4689 | reverse complement strand
ATTCCCGCCCCAAAGGGCTGAAGAGTTGAACGCGTTGAGCGGTCGGCAGATCGAAGGCTGACACGCCCCAGCGGGCTAAATGGCAACGGCCACTCCCCACCTTGAGGGACTTCCGAATCCGGTACCAAACGTCAGATTCTGACCACTAGGTATCGCGTGCAATGCTGTCCACCTCGCGAAATGGTGCTCGGCAAGGTCTTTCCTAGACTTTATGCGGAGCTGTATACCCGCACCCTTGCCGGCGGCTTCGTTGTTGCCTAGTTGTGGGCCACGGGCCGAGGTGACTGGAACCGCCACGGACTATGCGCGGGCAATACACCGTCCGCCTCGAGGCTGATTGGTTATGATACCCCTCGGCAAGCCAATTGAGCAGATCCTTGGGATCGGCGCCCTCCTGCTGCTGTCGATTGGTTGCGCCATTGTGCTTTGGCCCTTCCTGTCGTCCCTGTTGTGGGCGGCGGTCATATGCTACTCCACGTGGCCCGTCTACACGTGGTGCGAGCGGGCCCTGGGCGGCCACAGAGGGCTGGCGGCTGCTCTGATGACATTGTCGGTGGCCCTTGTTCTGGTCGCTCCCTTCGCCTTCGTAGTGGCCACACTGGCGGACAGCGTAAGCAACCTGATCACGGCGGCGGGCCGCATGCTCGAGCAGGGCCCGCCGGCGCCACCGTATTGGGTCGCAGGGCTCCCGGTGGTTGGCGAGAGCCTCGCTGCCTATTGGGAAAGGTTGGCCCACAACGCACCCGCCTTTATGATTGAGCTCAAGAAGCTGATCGGACCCGCCGCCGGAATGGCCGTCGCCAGCGGGACTGTGCTCGGCATCGGCCTTCTCGAACTCGGTCTGAGTGTATTCATCGCCTTCTTCTTCTACCGTCACGGCCGGCAGATGGCAGCGTACGTGCGCGAGAGCGCCGAACGATTCGCTGGGTCGCGCGCTCGGCACCTGCTCACGGTCGTGGGCGCGACCGTGCACGGCGTTGTTTACGGCTTGATCGGCACAGCACTCGTCCAGGCTCTGTTGGCTGGCATTGGTTTCTGGATCGCCGGTGTGTCTCAGGCGCTATTGCTCGGCTTTCTTACGTTTGTCCTGTCGTTCGTGCCGGCGGGTCCGCCACTAGTGTGGGGATCGGTGGCGCTGTGGCTATTTGTCCAGGGAGCCGTTTGGTCGGGTATCTTCGTCGCGGTTTGGGGCTTGCTCCTCGTCAGCAGCATTGACAACGTCCTCAGGCCTTATCTCCTCAGCAAGTCCAACAGCTTGCCCGTGGTACTCGGGTTCTTTGGATTCCTCGGCGGCATTCTCGCCTTCGGCTTCATTGGCGTGTTCCTGGGCCCAACGCTGTTGGCGGTCGGCTATAGCCTCTTCCTCGAGTGGCACGCGGCCGAGCTTGAGGAGCGCAGGGACTCCAAGTCGGAGCCTGCGGATGCCGCTTGAATTCCGCGCGTTCCTTAGTAAGCAGCCCATTTATTTCGTCGCCTTCGATCTTCTCCACCTAAACGGCTTCGACTTGCGAGATATGCCGCTGGAGGATCGCCGCGAGATCCTGGCCGAGATGATCCCGGAAGGCGGTCGCATCCAATTCAGTCAGGCGCTGCAGCCTGGTTGAAGACAAAGGCTTACAGCATCGATGAATACGATCTGCTCGGCGTCGAGCGCGAACCGGGCAAGCCAGCTTTTGCCCTCATGGCCGAGCGCGGCACCGGGCGCTATGTCGGATCGGCCTTCATCAACTCAAGCCGCGCGATCCGCGAACGCCTCTGGCAGCACGTCTAGGAGCATGCCGGGCCGCCGCCGAAGGGCATGAAGCGGCCGGCCACGCAATGGGTCAAGCCGGGGCTGATCGGCCGTGTGAAGCACCTACCCGGCGAGGAAGACTTGCGCCATGCCTCGCTGCAGGATTTCCGCGAGGAGTGACAAAACGGCGGTCGAAACGGGCCTAGGCCCTGCGGCGCTTAGAAAGCGCCTGCAATAGGTCCGCTTCGTCGACGATCCCGTTGCGGAAAGCGCTGACGATTTCCTCGGCAAGGTCTTCCCTCTGTTCCTTGTCTTTTTGGGCTAGGCGGCGCTCGTCGCACAGTCGGTCGAATACTCGCTGGAGCAAATCCAGATCAGCGGGCTCGAATACTCCGCTGTAGCGTCGCAGTGGCATTTGCCGTCCCTCAAACACGGCTGACACGGGACTATCTCACAAACGACGAATGACAGCTACCAGCGGCCCAGCGGCCGGGCGGGCTTTTTTTGTTTTCTGCTGGAACATCGGTTCGAACGCGCCGTTGCTTTTTCCAGGTCTTACAATGGATAACGGACGCGCCCTATGTTGCTCTTTAGATCATTGCATGAAATTGCCGCAGCGCGCGGCGATGGCTTGCACCCCGCTTTATTGAAGATGATGACGCGGTCGAAAGCCTGGGTCGATATTGAAAGCGCGCTACAACCCGCTCCGGCTTACAGGCCTTCAGACATTGACTTCCCTGCCAACGATGCCGTGCCTAAGGGTGTTGCGTTTCGGGCCGACGAGCGCTGAGGGGTGAGCACACGCGGCGTCGACTTCCTGCACAAGTGGATTTCAACAACGTCCCGGAGACAGTCGGCGCCGACATCATCTCCGTCGCTGAATTGACCCAAAAGCTATTTGCAGACGCCAAAGCGATCGGGATCGGCAGCGTCGAGATCGAGGAAGACACTGGGAGCGTCTATGAGGTGATCCTCGACGCGATCGTTCATCAAGAGGCCGGCGTGGCGGATTGATCCGCCCTAACCAAGATGACAGTGAGCGATGTCCCTCAGCTCTCATACGTGGTCTATAGCCCCCCTACTTCTATAGCCCGCCTACTTCCCGTTCCTCGCCGTCATTCTCGCATCTGATGGTACGTCGGCTACCGCCCGTCCGTTCGATACGGCTGAGGAGGCCGCTGCATTCAACAGACAGATGGCTGCGGCTGGGCATCCCGGTAAGGTCAGGAATTGACCGCCCAAGGTCGCCAGGACGCGCGCGGGACGCTTCGGTGGCGTAGGACAGCGGCCAGCCGAAACGCGCGCTGGCGGGCTTGCCAGGGCCTCTGAGTCAACAGGCGGCCCGGCTACCTCGTCGTCGGGACTAGCCAGCTCTGGGTCGCTTTCGAGGCTTATGCCCAGAAATTGTCCCAGGCGTAGAGGTCGTAGAAGTGGTCCCTGGCGTCCATCAACTTGCCGTTCTTGATGTCGAAGACGATGCAACAGAGCACGTCCAGCCGTTTGCCGTTGCGCTCCCCGGTATTCTGATGGACGCCCACCACGAGCCCGTCCTCGCTCTCCGTCACGTGCAAAAGTTTGGCCTTGAAGGTCCCGTGGGTTTCGCTGCCCAACTGGCCGAACTGGCCAAAGATTGCCTCGTGGCCTTTATGGTCTCCGGCCACGGGACTCTTGCCCGGAGTATGCCAGGTGCAGGTCTCGTCGATGATTAGCGCCAGCGTGTCCATGTC